>CAYLTH010000091.1:4979-6781 GCA_964386485.1 uncultured Bacteroidales bacterium
GTTATTGAAAAACGTGCCCACACATACCCTGGAATATTTCCACAAAGAATATGCGTATTGGGAGGGAGTAAATTGGAAAGTAAGCCAACATAACCTCCCGGAACCGGGAAATTTATCAGGCTGTGTTCGGGAACAATCAGCTGAACCTGACCCTGCGTGCACATCACATTTCCTCCCCACTGTCCGTCGCGGTTCCAGTCGATCAGGATGTTGATGTACCCGGTTGTTCCGTTTGGCATGGTGTTGTGAACAAAAAGATCAATATTTTGCCCCCATATTGAGGGCATACAGGTACTCCCAAGCGAGGCTGTATTCCCCTGTAAACATGGAGAATAGGTTTCTGTTCCTGGCATTCCCGTGATTGTAAACGCTCCGCAAATCATGAGACCTGCATCCCCATCGTTGATGCATTCATCCATATTGTAGAGATTCGGTGTAAATACCGGGCAATTGCCTGCATTGCCATCCGGTTCAAAGTCAAAACCCGGTCCGAACCAGGCTCCGAAATTATTATGCTCAATGAACCCGTTTGGCAAAACTGTTTTACAGCTCGGGAACTGTCCGATTATACCATTATCCGGATATGCCAGAGCGCCTTCCGGGGCATCTCCGTGTTCCTTTAACATCTGGGCATGAAGCATTCCTGTGCTGATTAACAGCACCATGCCAATTTGTAAAATTGTTTTCATGACTGAAACTTTTGAAATGAAGAACTAATAGTAGTTTTCGGGCAGTAAAGTTCAGATTTGGAAAAGTGGAGAAATATACGCAATTTTACTCGATATGTCAAGTGTTTTGTTAATTATTTCACAATCAGGTAAAAAAAAGAGAGACATCCGGTGAGGAGTCTCTCTTTTTTTGCTTCCATTGTCGAAATGGAAGAGAAGCTGGTTATAGCTTCCGTAAAAGGATTGTTGTCAAATCTATACGTAGCTGCTCATTTCCGGACAGGTACAAACCAGATTCCTGTCTCCAAAAGCATCGTCGATGCGGGTTACGGAAGGCCAGTATTTGTCGTCATAGCACCAGGCTTTCGGGAAAACAGCCTGCTGACGGGTATAGGGGAAGTCCCAGGTATCCGAAGCGGCCATTTTGTAAGTATGGGGTGCTTTCTTAATCAGGTTGATGTTTTTGTCTGCTTTACCCTCTTCGATTTCCGTAATTTCTTCGCGGATGGCAATCATGGCTTCCACAAAACGGTCGAGTTCAATCAATGGTTCGCTTTCGGTTGGTTCAACCATGAGGGTACCATGTACCGGGAAGGCAACGGTAGGCGCATGGAAACCATAGTCCATCAGGCGTTTCGCAATGTCGATAACCAGCACATTGGCCGTATGATGGAACGCATTGCAGTCGAGGATCATCTCATGGGCTACCATCCCGTTTTTACCGGTATAGAGGATCGGATAATAGTCTGCCAGTGCGGCTTTCAGGTAATTGGCATTCAGGATGGCATAGATAGTCGCATCGGTCAGTCCTTTGCCACCCAGCAGTTTAATGTAGCTGTAGGAAATCGGCAGGATGAATGCACTTCCGTAAGGTGCCCCGGCAATGGCCGTGATTCCGTTTGCTCCGCTTGTTGGTACAACGGGATGATTGGGCAGGAAGGGTTTCAGATGTTCAGCAACACCAATGGGTCCAACACCCGGACCACCCCCTCCGTGGGGAATAGCAAAGGTTTTATGCAGGTTGAGATGGCAGACATCGGCACCGATAAAGCCCGGATTGGTTAATCCGACCTGTGCGTTCATGTTGGCGCCATCCATATACACCTGACCACCGGCCTGATGAATAATGTCCAT
>CAYLTH010000091.1:6881-13088 GCA_964386485.1 uncultured Bacteroidales bacterium
GTGATGACAGATAAATCATTGGCCAGTTCCTGAATCAGAAAATGATATCCTTCAGCCTGATCAGCCGGAACAAAGGGGTGAATGGCTCCGAATTCAGGCCAGCTCAGGTGAAACAGTTCAATGGCGGCATTGAGTTTCATGGTGCAGGAACCCAGTGGAATCATCGAACGATTCAGTGCCAGATCCTTGATTTCCAGTTTCTTGATATAGCGCATCATATCCGTTTCGGAATGATAGCTGTTGAAAACCGGGTGGGTCAGATAAGCGGATGTACGGTTGAGTTCTGCCGGGATAGTGCTGATTAATTCACATTCGGCCGGATTACACACGAAGGTCGTGAATTCTTCTCCGGCAGCACGGGCCAGGATACTCAGAATCGTATTGATATCATCGAGTTTGGTGGTTTCATCCAGACTTATTCCGATTGTCTTTTCGTTGATGTATCTGAAATTCAGTTTATTGCCAATTGCCAGCGACTGAATAATGCTCATATCAGCTTTTTCCGGCAATTCGATCTGAACCGTATCGAAGAAATATTCATTCAACTGTTTGTAGCCGTATTTTTGGACTTCCTGACTCAGCACTCCGGTCAGAATGTTGATGTGACGGGCGATGCGGCGCATACCGACAGGACCGTGGTAGGCAGCATACATACCGGCCATGATGGCGAGCAGAGCCTGGGCTGTACAGATATTGGATGTGGCTTTTTCGCGTTTGATATGCTGTTCGCGGGTTTGAAGGGCCATGCGTAAAGCACAGTTTCCCTGGGCATCCTGCGAAACACCGATGATACGTCCGGGTAAAGCCCGTTTGTAAGCTTCTGATGCGGCAAAGAAGGCAGCATGCGGGCCGCCAAATCCCATCGGAATCCCGAAACGTTGGGTTGTTCCGAAGCAAACGTCGGCTCCCCATTCGCCGGGAGGAGTCAGCAAAGCCAGACTCATTATATCGGCAGCTACAGCAACCGATATTGACATGGCATGCATTTTATCAACGAATTCTTTGTGATTCCGCACTTTCCCATATTGATTCGGATATTGGAACATCACACCGAAAAAGCTGTTGTCGAATTCAATTTTATTAATACAATCCACAACCAGTTCAATGCCAAGTGGTTGTGCCCGGGTTTTTAACACATCAATGGTTTGGGGGAACATTCCATGGGATACAAAGAATTTCTTAGTCCCGTTTTTTTGTTGCTCACGGGTCCGGCTGTTGAAGATCATAACCATGGCTTCGGCTGCGGCTGTGGATTCATCCAGCAGAGAAGCATTGGCAATGGGCAGACCCGTCATATCCGATACCATCGTCTGAAAGTTCAGAAGTGCCTCAAGCCGACCCTGTGAAATTTCGGCCTGATAGGGAGTATAGGATGTATACCAACCCGGATTTTCAAGAATATTGCGTTGAATAACACCGGGAAGGATGGTATTGTAGTATCCCATCCCGATCATGGATTTGTAAATTTTGTTTTTTGCCCCGATATCTTTCAGCAGCGAAAGCATTTCATATTCATTCAGTCCTTTTGGCAGATCGAGTGATTCTTTCAGTCGTATCGCAGGAGGGATAGTTTTGTTAATCAGGTCATCCAGGCTGGAAACGCCTATTTTTTTGAGCATAGCATCAATTTCCTCCGGCCGTGGACCAAGGTGGCGTTGAGTAAAGTTATCAGTAATCATCAGATTGGAATTTAAGATATGAACATCAAATTTTAGAGATGCAAAGATAATGAGTTCCGAAAAACCTGACTATCTTTGAGCTTATCTGGAATCTTTCTATATATATCCGGGAATATGCCTTTAGGAATTTTTAAATATCTGATAATCAGTTTAGTTTTCTTTTGTGCTATTGTCATGCCCAGGCAGGAGGTATCTGCTCAGGATACAATTCTTATGGTGAACGGGGATGTTTTAACGGGATCATTGCTGGAAGAAGAGGAGTATTACCTGGTTTTTTTGAAATCGCGGGAAAAAAAATCATCCAAAAAAATAGCAGTAGAGCTGGATGACATTTATTCCTTGCAGCAACCCGGCAAAGCAATACAGATTTATTATCTCCAGGATACTTTAGATGCGCAATCATGGACGGTTGAGGAAATGCGAAGATATATAACGGGCGAACAACTGGCAAAAAAGCACTATCGCCCTGTCGTAAGCCGGGTCGGAGCTTTTATTGCCGGTACTGGCGGGGCCTATCTCGGGTTTGCCGGATTGTTGATTCCGGTTGCTTATCTTGGGGGAATGGGGATGATGACACCCTCGGCCAAAAAGATGCCGGAAGTAATTCAGGATGAAGTTGTTATTGCCGGATTCAGAGATGAGGCCCGGCGTATCCGTAACCGTAGCATTGCCAAAACAATCCTGCCCGGTATTGTTGTCGGATGGACAATCCAGGTACTTTCAGGAGGATTGAATTAGTACAAGGCTATTTTAGTTTTTTGAAGCCGGAGACTTCTCCGTTTTTAATCTTTACATTCAGTTCACTTACAATATCTTCATACTCAAAACGGATTCCGCAATTGTACATTTCGGTCAGGGGATCATTGTCTATTACCAGTTTAAACAAACTATCGGCGGGTGGTGTCTTTTTTAACCGGCTGTATTCTGAATAGGTAATGGATAGAAAAGCGACATCCGGACCGATGCCCCGGTTATCAAGGAGGAAACCGTCATTCAGGGATTGCGGAGTGGCCAGCACACCATTATAATATATGTCACTCACTGCAGGAAAGGAGGCAAGATGCTTTTTGTCAGGGCTTAAACCAACCGGAATATTCTGTGAATAATCCTTTTTTGTTTTGTAGATGATTACCGGTGGGCCGGCTTTTTCTTTCACCTGAACAACCGGAGCAGCTGGAGTAACAGGCGGTGTGTTTTTTTTACAGCAGGATGAAAATCCGAGAATTGTAAAACTCAGGCAAAACAAAATGATTCCTTTGGTGTTCATGGTGATGGATGTTTTAAGTGTCAGTTTTGGAATTTTGGCACAAGTTTTGTTAATTTTCGTTAAAAATAAAATAAAAGTTTCAATACACCCCTTTAATCCATTTAATTTTGTTCGATTAAATACCAGAATTATCTAAACTAAATATTTAATAACCTACCCATGAAAAAAGTTGTTTTAATGATTGCCGCCATCGTTTTTGGCACCATGTCGCTGATGGCTCAGCAGAATGCCACCACACCGGCTGTTCCAAATGATAATCCAAACGCACCGGATATCAAATTTGTGAAGTTAGTACATGATTATGGCACAATTATGAAAGAAGCCGATGGTAACTGTGAATTCGAATTCCAGAATACCGGTAAAGAGCCTCTTGTTTTGAGTGATGTTCGTTCTTCCTGTGGTTGCACTGTTCCGCAATGGACCCGCGAACCAATTCTCCCCGGCAAAAAAGGAACTATCAAAGTTCATTATGATACCAAAAGAGTTGGACCTATCAACAAGACCGTTACAGTAATGTCGAATGCAAAAACTCCTTCTGTAGTTTTAAGAATTACAGGAAATATTCAGGATAATCCTCAGGCTACTCCGGTTAAACCTCAGACAGGTACAGCTCCGGTAGCAAAATAATTTGAACATATTCAAATTATTTATGAAATTTGCCCGGTAATTCATTACCGGGCTTTTTTTTACTTATAAACACAAAATTATATGCCAGACATCTCGAAAAAAGGGCAGCAAATGCCTGCCTCCCCAATCCGGAAACTCGTTCCCTATGCTGATGAAGCTAAAAAAAGAGGCGTAAAAGTATATCATCTGAACATTGGTCAGCCGGATATTCCGACTACCCAGTTAGCATTGGATGCAGTACACAATTTTGACCAGAAAGTAATTGAATACAGTCATTCTGCAGGTATTCTGAGTTACCGTCAGAAGTTAACCGGCTACTATGCAAAACATGGTATTAACATCACTGCAGATCAGATTATTATAGCAGCAGGAGCATCAGAAGCCATCCTTTTTGCCATGCAAACCTGCATGGATCCGGGCGATGAAATTATTATCCCGGAACCATTTTATGCAAACTACAATGGGTTTGCCATTAATTCAGGTGTTATTGTAAAGCCGATTTTTTCAAATATTGAAGATGGATTCGCACTGCCTCCGATCCAGGAATTCGAAAAGGCAATTGGTCCGAAAACGAAGGCCATCATGGTGTGCAATCCGAATAATCCAACCGGATATTTGTATTCACTGGAAGAATTGCTTGTTCTGAAAGAACTGGCACTTAAATATAATCTCTTCCTTTTTGTGGATGAGGTTTATCGTGAGTTTTGCTATGACGGAAAAAAACATCATAGCGTGATGCATCTGGATGGATTGGATGAGCATGTTATTCTGTTTGATTCTGTTTCAAAACGCTACAGTGCCTGTGGCGTGCGTATCGGATGTATGATTACACGGAATAAGGAAGTTTTGGCAGCCGCATTGAAATTTGCCCAGGCACGTTTAAGTCCGCCAACACTCGGACAGGTTGCTGCTGAAGCTGCTATTGATACACCGGATTCCTATTTTGTGGATGTTTTGAATGAATATATTGCCCGCCGCAATGTTGTTGTGGAAGCTATTAATAAAATCCCGGGTGCATTTTGTCCGAATCCGAGTGGTGCATTTTATGTTGTTGCCCGACTCCCGATCGATGATGCCGACAAATATTGCCAGTGGTTACTCGAATCTTTTGAATTCAATAAACAGACTGTCATGCTGGCTCCTGCTACCGGTTTCTATTCAACACCCGGCAAAGGAAAGGATGAAATCCGGATCAGTTACGTGTTAAAAGTGGAAGATCTTAAAAGCGCCATGATTTGTCTTGAGGAATCCTTAAAGGTTTATCCCGGCAGAACAAATTAAGATTTACAGGTTCTCTTTTTGCAAAGCCGTTGCTTTCTGTAACAGGGAATCAGCGGCTTTGTTATTTCCCATAAGGCGGTAGGTATTCGACAGATTCTGCATCATCCGGGTATTTACGGTATCAATTGCCAGTGCTTTTCTGAAGAATTCGACCGATAAAGCAAAACGGTTTGTAAATCCATAAACGATTCCCAGATTTTCCAGCGTACTCGGATTTTTGGCGTCGAGTTCATACGCTTTAAGCAGTGCCGTTTCCGATTTGGTCAGATCATTAAAAGCTCTTCCGTAAATCTCGCCTAGTTTACTATAGGCATCGCCATAATCCGGTCGTTTTGCAATCAAATTGTTTATCATCAGCAAGGCCGTATCCGCCCGGTTTTGCCGTGATAACTGATCGGCCAGATGAATGATATGCTCATCATTTTCCGGTTCCAGCTGCAGCAGATTTCTGAAAACTGCTTCGGCTTCAGCAAACTGATCTTTTAACCCAAGCTGAACACCGGTAAAGGAATACTTTTTAAGTGCTTCCCCTTGTTTTGGATTGATTTTAAGGCAATTGGAATAATTGATTGCCGCCTGAGAATAGTTTTTGCGTTCGAGATTGACATTCCCCAGAAGGACCCAGCCTGCCGAGTAATTCGGATAAATTTCAAGTCCGCGGCTGATATAGCGTTCGGCATCCGACAATAAACGGTCCTTTTCGGTTGCATCTTTGGTAAGTACAGCTTTTTCATAACTCTTCCCGCCTGCCGAAACATTCACTTTGGCACTGTTCTCAGAGGTATTGACATCTGTTGTAAACAAAACGTAATCGTTTTCCCAGGCCGGGTTGCGCGAAATGGTTTTTACGCTGTAAAGAGCAACAATCAGTAACAGAATTATCTTAAGTGTTGCGGGTTTCAGGTATTTTGTCAACAGCCAGGCAACGGCAATCCCGAAACCTAGCAGGGGAACAAACATGAAACGCTCGTTCATAAAGGTCCCTACGTTAAAGACTAAGTTGGATGAAATGGAAAAGGTGATAAAGAAGAACAGGATGGCAAACGAAATCAAGCTGCGCTTACGAAACGACATAATGGCCAGAACACCCATTCCCAGATACAGCAGCAATGAAATGACAGCCCGAAAGTCGGTCCAGCCTATCAAGGGGATTTGTTTTGGATAATAATCATGGGTGAGCGGATGCGGGAATAAAAGCAATTTCAGATAAAGTCCCCAGGTATAGGTATTGGTAGCCAGTTTTTCGCCCAGCGAAGAATTTACATAAGGATCATTCAGGACTTCTGTTATTTTTTCGGCACTGGTGAGATAACCCAGTGCATTGAATCTCAATGCGAAATAGGGAATCAGGGC
>CAYLTH010000092.1:0-13024 GCA_964386485.1 uncultured Bacteroidales bacterium
ATCCGGCTTAAGAGCAGGACTAGTTTGAGTTTGAGTGGGAGTGTGAGTTTTGAGTATTTTCGTCCCTCACACCGGCTATGGAACTCACACTAGTTCCCAAGCTTAAGTGTTGAACCAGTTTGAGTTGGAGAGCCAGGGTGAGTTTTGAGAATTCAGATTCAGCCCTTGTCAGGGCAATTCAATTCTGTAAGGGCATGCCACGGCATGTCCGTTGGAAAGGGGTAAAGGAAAAAGGAAAAAGGAAAAAGGAAAAAGGGAATCAAAACCATGAACAAATAAACCAATGTATCAGCATACCAATATACCAATTTATCAATGTGGCTGATTCGCATTGTTGGTGGCGGGAGAAGCGGAAGCATCCAGAACCGGCTTCAGATACCGTTCAGTAAAATACCCCACTCCCCGCACATTCAAATGATCGTGATTGTAAAATAGTCCCGGTGTACGGATGACATTGGCGTAATCGTAGTACGGGATTTGGTATTTGGCTTTGAACCGATCCAGCAAGGCCAGAAGATCGGCATGTCCCGGAGTGTGGCCAAGCAGGGTAGCCGGAATGATAAAAATAATGCGGCTTTGATGCTGCTGCGCAAGCCGGATGGTCTTCTCCAGCTCGGGAACATAGGAATCGAAGGTCGCTTTTGAATAGCCCTCCGGATAAAGTGCGTCCAGGCGGTTCTGAATACTCTTCTGAACGATATATTTGAGTGCATAGGTCTCATCAAGTGTAATAATACCGTGGTTCTTGCGCCACTCGCGGCCGAATTTTGATTTAATATAGGCATAACTGACTCCCGGGTCAATGCCGTGTTTGAACAACAAAGGCAGAAACCCAAACTCAAAGGGCTCATCGGTCAGAAAATATTGGCGTTCGTTCCAGCTTCGGGTCGAAAACACAAAGGGATCAATAAAATAAACGATGGTTTTAGCTGAATTTCCCTTGGTATAAAAATAGTCCAGATAGGCTTTTTCGGGTAAGATCCCGGCAGCAGAACGCGAAATATTGGCCACTTTCTTCCCAAGTACCTGCTCCACCCGGTAATGATTGCCACTCCGGCTGAATATCCGTCCGTGACTCGATCCCATGATCAACACATCATAGGCCTGGTTTTCGGGCAGACTGTTTAGCACCGATTCGGTTTGCGAAAAGTGAAAAAACAAATCATCATCTTTCCGGTAGGCCTGTACCAGCACAAACAGCAGGATTATCAGGTTAATCCCGGTAAACAAAGCCGCTTTCCACCAGAATCTTTTCATCAGAACTGAAAATAAATGAATTCCTGTTTGCCAAAATGCCCGAACGAAAGGATAATCCAGACAAAACCGATGTATACAATCCAGCGCTGCCAGACTGCCCGCGTATTGATCCAGGTCAGGAGGGAAGTCCGCGACTGGAAACCTTCCAGAATGACCAGCAACAGCAGCAGATACAAACTATTCCGCCATCCCTGAATATGATACAGAAAATCAAGATCCCACCAGGTCGAATGGGTGGTGAAGATGTTGTGTATCAGAATACCGGCATCGCCTACGCTGTTGGCACGGAAAAAGATCCACGAAAAACTAACGAGCATAAACACCAGCAAACTGCGGGCTGTGTTTTTTAATATCCGGATCCAGACCTGTTTTGATTTTCGTTTTTTGCGTTTCAGCAGGAATTCCACGGAAAGATACATGGCATGCAATGCTCCCCAGATCACGAAGGTCCAGTTGGCTCCGTGCCAGAGTCCGCACAGGAGCATGGTGACAGCCGTAGCGTAGATGTAAATCCATTTCTCGGTGCGCAATCCGAAATAGCGTGCTTTTTTCCAGCGACGGTTCACCTGATACGCTATCGGAAGGAACAGGTAATCGCGGAACCAGGTCGAAAGACTCATGTGCCAGCGATGCCAGAAATCCTGGATGCTTTTGCTGAAATATGGCAAGTTGAAATTCTGCATCAGCTTGAATCCCATTACTTTGGCAGCCCCAATGGCGATATCGGAATATCCGCTGAAATCGGCATAAATCTGAAAAGCGAACAAAAAACTACTCAGGATAACGGCCATTCCGTGATAGTCGCCGGGAGTGTTAAACACATCGGTAACGATCAGACTTAAACGATCAGCGATCACCATTTTCTTAAACAATCCCCAGCCCATGAGCCGTAAACCTTCAGTAACACGTTGATAATCAAATGTGTGATTTTCTCTGAACTGATGAAGCAGATTCTGCGGTCGTTCAATCGGACCGGCAACCAATTGGGGATAAAACATCACATACAGTGAAAAAATACCGAAATGTCGTTCTGCCTTTTGTCTGCCACGGTATACCTCGAGAATATATGACATCGCCTGGAAGGTATGGAACGACAGCCCGATAGGCAGGATAATTTCCAGATAACCAATAGGATAGTTCCAGTGCAGAAAGCCAGCCAGCGCCTCCAGATTGGCATTCATGAAATTATAGTACTTAAAAAATGCCAGCACGAGCACATTGGCGAGCAATCCGGTAATCAGCAGGATCTTTTTTTGTTTCCCAACGGCCTGTTCGATGGCAATTCCGGCAAAGTAATCAACAACAATGGTAAAAGCCAGAATCAGAATATACCAGGGGACGAATGCCATGTAGAACCAGCAGCTGGCAGCCAGCAGCATAAACCAGCGAAACCGGAATGGAAGGACAAAATACAGGATGGTGACAACCGGAAAGAACAGCAGGAATTGAAGCGAATTGAAAAGCATGGCTGCCGGTTCAGTTCAGTTTAGCGGCCAGGTTTCGGAGAAGCCAGAAACAATTCGAGTGGCCTCAGGATATTGTCGAAAACGAAAAACTGGATCAATACAAAATCCTTGTCATCATTCAGGGATGCATACATACGATCGCGATCATACAGGATCATGTTTCCGTTTTCATCAATGGGGCCAGTCGGGTTTTTGCGATGGAATGTGTTGACCTTCAATACTTTGCCGTTTTTCTCGGTAAGGGTAATCGTATGAAAAGGTTTGCTGCTTCGAATCGAATCCACAAATTCTTTTTTCAGATTCGGCAGGAGTGCTTCAAATTTGATGCTATAAAATGAGGCCAGAAAATCTAGCATCCTGAGTGTATCATAGACAGGAATTTCTGTATCTGTGGCAACCGATTTCAGTTTAAAAAGCCGGTCATCCTGATTGCTGATTTCGTAGGAAGAGAAAGGAGTTTCATTAAAATCAATCCGGATACTCTTAATATCGGCAATGCGGTGATTGAAAACCGTATGATCACGCCAGTCTTCCGGACGGGCCGTGTAGCGAACCGAAACGTAGCCTTTGAATCCGGGAATATACACCACAAAAGGAACATCCGACCCTTCAAGCAGCATATAGGTTCCGAGATTGTCCTGAGTATTGCTGCCCACATAATAGGTTTTAACCAGCGTTTCTCTTGGGAAAAGTTTAATTTTTCCAAAGAAACTGACACGATGTTTCCATTGATAGATTTCGACTTTCACGGAGCTTGCAGCCAGTTTTTTAATAACTGTATTGTGACCGGAGCGCGGAACCGGACCACTGACATCAATATCCTGAATGGTTTTCAGAAGGATGTTGATGGCATCGGGGCGCACACTGAAGGTCTCGTTAAGTTTCCATGCACCGCCCAATTCGCGGCTCAGATTTACCTTATTATTTTCTTTATCGGCCAGAAAAATCCGGGTCACCGTGGTGGTATCATCGATGGCGAATTCGCTCAATGCATTGCTGAATGTACTTTTTGAGCGGTTTATCACAATAAAAGCAGCCACTGCAGCTAATACCAAAACAAGGATGAGAAGGAGACGGTTTCTATTCATGGGTTTTGTGTGTAATGCGGGTATATTTTCGTTTGCGGAGCCAGGTTTGCAGGAGTCCGAATAGCAACACCAGCAGAACCGGGCCGGCTGTATTCATCAGTTGGATTTTTAGTCCGGATTCATTCACACGGGTCATATCCAACAGGCGAAGTTTTACCTCCCGTGAGCGAACCCGGATCAATCCATCGGTATCGCACAGATAATCCACAGCATTGAGAATCAGTTCTTTATTGCCAAAGGTTTCGCGGGTATACCGGTCATACCCAAGCGGATAGGTCATGCCTTTTTTGAAGTCAAAGTAGTTTTTAATGGCATCACCATCACTGATAACAATCATTTTCGACGGGCTTCCGCTGCCAATAAAGGCAATTTCTTTGTTTTCAGAAATTTCAGGGGTCAGACGATGGTTGTAAAGTGACGGGAAACTGCCTTCCAGCAGGATAGCGCCATTACAGGGTGGTCCGGTAAAGAGTTTGGGATCGGGATCCTGTTTTAGAATGTCGAGACTGATAAAGGTCGGGGCTTTCACAACGCGACTGTATTTGGACGTCTTGAGCAGGATGGTTTTCTTTATTCCGGGAACATTGACTGTATCAAGGCTCGACAGAAATTCTGTTTTCACGGAATTGAGTCCGTTTACAACCGGATGGTTACTGCCCGGACTCAGGAGGGGGAAGAAAAACCACGGAATAAAATCGAACTGGGGTTTGTTTCCCATCTGACCCGTGCGAACAGGAATGGGTAAGGCATTGATATCCATTACCAGATCATAATTCAGACGCACACCATACTTAAAAAGTTGATCTCCCAGATTTACATCCATGCCCACACCCATGGTTTCGGTGTGAACCTGAAGGCTGTCCATACTGGCAAAAACCGGATCGAGGAGCCAGAGGACTTTCCCGCCGCGCATAATGTACTGATCGATAATAAATTTATCTTTTTCGGAGAATGCCGAATCCGGTTTGGCAATGATGATGGCTTCATACTTGTTTTTTACCTTCACATTGTTCGAATCCTTGGTGTCGCGTTCGGTCAGACTGTTCAGCTTTTCATCAATCTTTACAGCTTCAATCTTAAAAAACTCGCTGAGTGCCAGTCGGATATCCGCAGTTTCATATTCATCGAGTTCGCCATGTCCCTCAATAAAGGCAATGGAGGGTTTTATTTCGATACTGAGTTTACGGATGCAGTTGGCAAGATTGTATTCGAGCGATTGGACAGAGGTGTTTAAAACAGCTTCAGGAGGTGTATTTACCTGTGAAATAAGCAGTTGAACAGGAGTTTCTTTACTGCGATAGGTTACCAGTGCCCCGGGAAATATAATCTGCTGACTGCTGCCCCCATCATTCTTGACTTGTAAATTGGTTGGCGAAAGCCCTTTTTCCATCAGCTGACGGTAGAGATTATTCTTGTCGTTTTTGTTTTTGATGGCATTCGGATCAATAAATTCATATTGAATATTATCGGTATAGGCTCTGAATTCATCCAGCATTTCGCGTGTTTCATTCCGCAGGCGTTTAAATCCGGCCGGAAATTCCCCATCCAGATAAATTTTGAAATACACAATGTCGTCGAGTTCGCGCAACATGGTTTTGGTTGCCGGACTCAGTGAATAGCGTTTTTCAGAGGTGAGATCGAGCCTGGTGAAGAGGTAATATGCGATAACATTCACCAGCGCAATGATGATCAGCGATAATAAAAAGCGGTTGATACTCTGCCGTTTCAAACCGGATTTCTTTGTTGTTTTTTCCTGTTTTTTCATAGCCTTACTTTTTTTCCCATTTCCGGCTTTCGAGCGAAAGGCGGGTGAGCAGAATGAAAATGCTTATGATACTCAGGAAATAGATAATGTCGCGGCTGTCGATGACACCCCGGCTTATGGAGTTGAAATGAGCACTGATTCCCAGGGAGCGGATAAACAGATCCACCGGGCCAAACAAATCGAGGGAGTAGATAAATTCGAAACCCAGATGTGCAAACATGCTGATAAACACGGCAATCAGGAAGGCAATAATCTGATTATCGGTCAGGGATGAAGCAAATATCCCGATCGCAACAAAGGAAGCCCCGAGAAAGAAGAGACCCAGATAGCTGCCCCAGGTGGCGCCCATATCCATGTTTCCGGCGGGCATACCATAATAATATACCGTGGCAACATAAATCAGCGTGGGCAGAAGCGAAAAAAGAACCAGCAGAACGCCTGCAAAATATTTGGCCAGAATGATTTGTAAATCTGTCAGGGGTTGTGTCAGCAGAAATTCAATCGTCCCGCTTTTCCGCTCATCGGCAAACATGCGCATGGTAATCGCCGGGATCAGAAAGAGAAATACAAAGGGTGCCAGCATAAACAAGCCGTTAACATTGGCATATCCGCTTTCCATGACATTAAAATCGAGGGGGAACACCCAGAGGAACAAGCCGGTTGTCAGCAGGAAGACCCCGATGACGATATATCCGATCAGCGACGACAGGAATCCGGAAAGTTCTTTTCGCAATAAAGTGAGCATAAGCAGGTGAAATTGAAATCGTTCAGTTAAGGGACGACAAAATTACGATTTTTAATCAAATTCTATCTTCACCTGATCGCCTATATTCACGCCGAGCAGCCCGGCGGCATTCCCGCGGTTTATCGCCAGTTGTAAATAACCGGTTGTGCTGAAAAGAGCCAGTAAATCGCCTTCACCGACTTCACAATATGTCGATCGGATTTTGCGCAATTCATTGCTGGAGGAACGAAAGCGGATGGTAAAAGTGCGTCCTTTACCAATGGTTTTAAACATATCCTCTGTAATATTTACAAAAAGGTTGTCATAATGGTCGATGTGAATCACATTCCCCGTGACAGAATTGTTGTCATGATGCGCCCGGTATGTAAACATCTGGAAAAGTTCGTTTCTTTCCTTCCCGAGTGCCGTGATGGGTTTCTTCTCTGCCAGATGAACAGCCACCTTCGCAAAAATATCACGTGCCAGAAAAGTATAGTAAGGACTATCCTGAGCAACTTCTATTTCAACAATTTTTTCCGGACGTTCATCACAGATCAGGGCAAAAATGCCGTTATCGGTTCCGATAAAATAATGTCCTTTGTAGAAAATAGCTTTATTGGGCGTTTCAATTCCGGCTTCCGATAAAATGTCGATAATATGAATACTGCCTTCGGGAAACTCACGAAACACTGATTTTACAACAAAAGCAGCATGAACCAGATTATGGCGCGGGACATCATGGGTAATGTCAACAATAGCCAAATCAGGAATTGCTTTAAGAAGCCGGGCCTTTACAGAGGCAGCATAATGGCCTGTGTGACCCCAGTCGCTGGTAAGTGTTATGATAGTACTCATAGATACGTGTCAAAATTACTTAACTTTGCTCAATCCTGTATAAATCAAAGATAATTTTTATGTCGGAACGCATCTTTACCATTGATCCCTATAATCCCGTTGATATTTTCGGGGTAAATGACGTGAATCTCGAAGAGTTTAAAACCTTTTTTCCAAAGCTAAAAGTTGTTGCACGGGGAGATATGGTAAAAGTACTTGGTGATCAGCGTGATATAGCCTTATTTGCCGAAAAGTATGAATTATTGCTCATGCATTACGACCGCTTTGGGAAATTGAGCCCGACGGATGTCAAAATGATCATGAAGAATGATGACAGCAGCTTTCAGGAACCGGCAAATGGCGCACCGGCTGCCATTGATGTTCTGGTTCATGGCCGGGATGGGATGCAGATCAAAGCCCGGACCAAGAATCAGCAGCGCATGGTCGACAGCCTGAAGAATAATGATCTGGTCATTGCCATCGGACCTGCCGGTACAGGGAAAACCTATACAGCTGTAGCATTGGCGGTGAGAGCATTGAAAAATAAGGAAGTCAGACGCATTGTCCTGACCCGCCCTGCTGTGGAAGCCGGTGAAAACCTGGGTTTCCTTCCGGGCGATCTGCGCGATAAACTGGATCCCTACCTGCAACCCCTTTACGATGCCTTGCGCGATATGGTCCCACAACAGAAACTGCTGGCCTATTTCGAAGATGGTACGATCGAGATTGCTCCGCTTGCCTTCATGCGCGGACGTACCCTCGACAATGCCTTTGTGATTCTGGATGAAGCACAGAATGCTACTTCAGGACAGTTAAAAATGTTTCTGACCCGTATGGGAAAAACGGCCACTTTCGTGGTTACCGGTGACCTTACCCAGATAGATCTCCCGCGCCACCAGCAAAGTGGTTTGTTACAGGCCGTTACCATTTTAAAGGATATTCCGGGGATAGAGATTATCTGGCTGGATGAATCGGATGTGATCAGACATAAACTGGTTACAAGGATTATCAGGGCGTATGATGGGGCGAAAAGTTAATGTGCTGATGTGCTGATGTGCAAATGTGCTGATGTGCTGATTAATGTGTAAATTTGTGTTATCGGGTGCTCTGTTAAATTATCCGGAGATTTGGAGGAGAGCGTATGCAAAATATAAAAACCGTAACGATGCCGGTTACAGGGATGACCTGTAGCAACTGTGCCAATGCTGTTGGTGTGAATGTGGGGAAACTTCCGGGGATTATTGAATCCGGTGTGGATTATGCCGGCGAAAAACTGAATGTGGTTTTCGATGCGGAGAAGCTGAGTGAACAGGATATCATTGCCTGTGTCCGCAAAATCGGGTATGGGATCGCGGTCGGGAAAGCTGAATTGGTCATAAGCGGAATTCAGGATCAGACCGATGCCCACATTCTGGAAAAGCAACTCCTCAAACAAAGTGGTGTGTTGCATGTGAGCGTAAATTACGGAACCGACCGACTGCAGCTTGAATTCATTCCCGGTATGACTACCATTGCCGAACTTGCCGGAGTCATCCGCAAGGCCGGATTCAATCTGGCTCAGGCCGCAGATACCGAAGAACTGGACGATGTGGAAGCAGGGGTGCGTGCAGCCGAATTAAAACATCAAAAGAAACTGTTGAACATCGGTTTGATTTTCACCCTGCCACTCATCGTGTACAGCATGATGCGCGATTTTCATCTGGTAGGTTTTCTATATGATAATTATGCCATGCTGATTGCAGCAACAGTCGTACAATTTGTTGTGGGCTGGCAGTTTTATCAGGGTGCATGGAAAAGTATCCGCTATGGAAGCGCCAATATGGATGTGTTAATCGTGTTGGGTTCCTCGGCAGCGTATTTTTCCAGTTTGCTGGTTACCATCGGAATCATCAACGACCCCAATGTTTATTTTGAAACCGGAGCCGCCATCATTACCTTAATCCGACTTGGAAAATATCTTGAAACCAAAGCAAGAGGCAAAACATCCGAAGCGCTTAAAGCCCTGATGGGTTTACGGGCAACCACGGCCACCATTATCCGCGACGGGGTGGAAATGCAGATCAAAATTGATCAGGTGGAAGCAGGTGATACCCTGGTAGTACGGCCCGGTGAAAAAGTACCGGTCGACGGAATTATCAGCGAAGGCCGCTCAGCTTTTGATGAATCCATGATTTCCGGAGAATCCATGCCCGTGATGAAAGGACCGGGTGATGAAGTGATTGGAGCTACGATAAACCGGGAAGGACTTATTCGCTTTGAAGCCACCAAAATCGGAAAAAATACGGTACTGGCTCAAATCATAAAACGGGTTCAGGAAGCCCAGGCTTCAAAGGCTCCCATTCAAAAACTTACGGATGAGATTGGCCGGTATTTTGTCCCGATTATTATTGGTATTGCCTTATTTACCCTGCTGGGCTGGATCGCTGTGGCCCATGTTGACTGGACCTCTGCGCTGATGAATGCCATCGCCGTAGTTGTCATTGCCTGTCCCTGTGCAATCGGGCTGGCTACACCCACTGCCATTATGGTCGGAACCGCCAAAGGAGCCGAGAACGGTATTCTCTTTAAAAACAGTGAAGTACTCGAAAAAGCAGGCAAAGCACGTGTTATTGTTCTGGATAAAACCGGAACCATCACAAAAGGACACCCTGAATTAACCGATATTATCGTTGTTGCAGAACACATTAACCCGGATGAAATCCTGCGCCTGGCCGCCAGTGCCGAGCGGGGCTCCGAGCATCCCCTCGGAAAAGCAATTACAAAAACTGCACTCGAAAAAGGCTTTTATCTTTCCGAGCCAAAGCAGTTCAGGGCATTCAGTGGTTTTGGTATTAGAGCCCTGGTTGACGACCTGCAGGTGATTTTCGGGAATCCGAGGATGATGCAGAATGAAGGGATCGAATTACAGACGTGTTTAGCTGAAATAAATCGACTCCAGGCGGAAGGGAAAACCGTAATGATTCTTGCCTGCCGGCCTGCAGGAAGTGATGAAAAACCGACTGTTACCGGAGTTATAGCAGTGGCGGATACCATTAAACCCGGTGCAAGGGAGGCCATTTCCGATTTGCAGAAACTCGGACTGGAAATTATAATGATCACCGGGGATAATCAGGCTACTGCTGATGCCATTGCCCGGCAGGCAGGTATAAGCCGTGTTTATGCAGAGGTTTTGCCCGGTGAGAAAGCCGAAACCATTAAGAAAATTCAATCATCCGCCACATTGGGGAATTATTCCGGCCCTGTAGTTATTATGGTTGGCGATGGGATTAATGATGCACCAGCACTGGCTCAGGCCGATGTGGGTATTGCCATTGGTACAGGTACCGATGTTGCCATGGCCGCTGCAGGTATCACGCTGATCAGCGGTGAACTTTCGGGAATTGGAAAAGCAATAACCTTATCAAGAGGAATCTCCCAGACCATTATTCAGAATCTGATCTGGGCTTTACTGTATAATGTAGCGCTCATCCCGATTGCTGCCTACGGATTGCTGAGTCCGATGTTTGCAGCCGGTGCCATGGCTTTTAGTTCCATTTTTGTGGTCACCAACAGTCTGCGGTTTAAATCCTTTAATATTGCGGTCTTTGCTCCACCCAAAACCCTGTTCAGACAGGCTGTCTCCTTGTTTCCCAGAATCATTTTACCCGGAATATCGCTGGCATTGCTGATTATTGGCCCGATGCTGCTGATGTCGGCAAAAGACATGGAGATTGAGGGTGTAATTGCCGGGAATATGTCGCCATTGCTCATGATGACCATGGCCATCTCCAATGCTATGATTGCAGTAGCCTATGCTACGATTCCGTTTTTTCTGATTGTTTTTGTCAGAAAACGAAAAGACATGCCGTTTACCTGGGTGATTTTTTTGTTTGGTCTTTTTATTCTGGCTTGTGGCACAACCCATCTCTTTCATGTAATAGGGCTCTGGTGGCCGGTGAACTGGGAACAGGCAACCGTTGATACCCTCTGTGCCTTAATTTCAATTGCCACTGCAATCGCAGTATGGCCCGTTTTGCCAAAGCTGTTGGCAATTCCCAGTCCGAATCAGTTGAAGGCACTCAATGCAGAACTCCAAAAGGAAAAAGACAGATTAGAATTTACCCAACATGAACTTCAAAAATCCTATGACGAAATTGAAATTAGGGTAAAGGAAAGGACAGCAGAACTGGTGGCTGCTAATAAAGCCCTGCATGATGAAATTCTGGAGAGGAAACATGCAGAAGAAAAGATTAAGATGTTGAACGAATCACTTGAAGCCAGGGTAAATGATCGTACTGCAGATCTCCTTGTTGCCAACATGGAACTCGAAGCCTTCTCCTATTCGGTTTCGCATGATCTCAGAGCTCCACTCCGGGGAATCCACGGGTTTACTCAAATTCTGGTTGAAGACTATAAAGATAAACTTGATGAAGAGGGGATTCGTATTTGCAATGTTATATTCGAGAATTCGACAAAAATGGGTACTCTGATCGACGATCTGCTGGCATTTTCACGACTGGGAAGAACAGAAATGCAATGGGGTCTCATCAATATGATCAATATGGTAAATTCGGTGTTCCTTGATATAACCACAAAGGAAGAACGGGATAGAATCGAATTCATAGTGGGAAATATCTGCAATACATACTCCGATGCAGCAATGATGAAGCAGGTCTGGGTTAATTTAATTTCCAATGCCATCAAATTCAGTTCTAAAAAGGAGAAAGCTATCATTATCATCAGCTGTAAACAAGAAGACGGAAAATGCATCTATTGCATTCAGGATAATGGAGCTGGGTTTGACGGACGGTACAAAGACAAATTGTTTGGTGTGTTCCAGCGCTTGCATCATGAATCGGATTTTAAGGGAACCGGAGTCGGGTTAGCAATCTGCGAGAGAATAATTAAACGGCATAAAGGAGAAATTTGGGCACATGGTGAAATTGGGAAAGGGGCTGCTATTTATTTTTCATTACCTTTACAGAATAACATCCAGAAAGCATAAAAACAGGAGGTTACTATGAGTATATATGATCCGGTTGAAATTCTGCTTGTAGAAGACAACCCGAATGATTCAGAACTCACCATCCGTGCCCTGAAGAAGCACAATCTGATGAACGATATCTTTGTTGCTGTTGACGGACAGGAAGCACTTGATTTTGTTTTTTGCCGCGGTCAGTTTGCTGATCGCCGGTCCGCCAGTCTGTTGAAAGTGATTTTTCTTGATTTAAAACTCCCGAAAATTAATGGATTGGAAGTCTTGAAGGAAATTAAGAGTGATCCGCTTGCAAAAAAAATTCCTGTTGTCATCCTTACTTCTTCTCGCGAAGATCCGGATATCCGGACTGCATATGAGTTGGGAGCCAACAGCTATGTTGTTAAACCTGTTGATTTTAATTCATTTGTCAGTGCAATGCAGAATACCGGATTGTTCTGGCTGCTGGTGAATGAAAAGCCCGTTTAGTGGGTAAAATTTAGAATAATCTGTGAAATTAAATAGTAGGATTTTTAGGGATATCCGTTTTTGGATTCTCCTGTTTTTCCTGATCCGCTTGTATGGGATTACAAATCCTCCACTCGAAACAGCCCATAACTGGCGGCAAACCACCGTAACCATGGTTGCCCGTAATTTTCTGGAAACCGATAACAACATCCTTTATCCACGCATCGATATTGCCGGCGAAAAAACAGGAATTACCGGCATGGAGTTTCCTCTGCTCAATTATCTTATTTATCTGGTTTCCCTCGTATTTGGATATGCCCATTGGTACGGTCGTCTTATCAATCTGATTGTTTCAGGGTTCGGAATCTATTTTTTCTTTTTGTTGATAAAACGCTTCTTTGATCAACGCATCGCCTTCAACAGCGCCATAATTCTGTTGTCGTCAATCTGGTTTGCCTATTCCCGTAA
>CAYLTH010000093.1:0-12975 GCA_964386485.1 uncultured Bacteroidales bacterium
CGTCTTTCCGAATATCCGGATATCGCCTGCCCTGAAAAGCACGATTGAAGGACAAAAGCTTCAGCCCGCTTTTGAAAATGCCGATGTTTACGAGTCTTCAGCACTCTACCCCGATGCTCTGGCAAAGCTGGATGTTCCATCGGTGTTCAGGGATTTCAGAATTACCCGGCTGTCGGTATTTCCAATCCGCTATTCGCCTGCAAAACAGGAATTAAGCGTTCATTCCTCGATCACCGTGAGGATAAACTATACCAACGACAATGTTGTGAATCCGAAAACCACAGCACAACGGCCGATTTCACCGGCTTTTGGCAAATTGTACCGGAATTTCATTACGAATTATCAGTCCTGTCTCGATAATATGTACAGCGGACAGGAAAACGGAGAAGACATCATGCTCTGCATCATGCCGGATTCGTATGTGGCTACATTTCAATCCTATGCCGACTGGAAGCAGAAAAGCGGCACAAAAATCGTAATTACCAAATTCAGCGATATCGGAGCCAATTCAACGAATCCTACTTTAATCAAAAATCACATCACAAGCGTTTACAACACCTGGGACCAGCCACCTGCCTATGTTTTGTTGGTTGGTGATGCCGGCGTTTTGCCCTATAAGATCATAAATTATGATTATTCGTTCGCCTATGACAATTTCTTTGTAGAAGTTGAAGGCAACGATTTCTTTCCGGAAATGATGGTTGGCCGCATTCCCAATTCAAATGACTACCAGTTGCAAACGATGCTGGCTAAGTTCATAAAGTATGAAAACAACCCCTATGTTGCAACAACCGACTGGTTTAAAAAAGGTCTTTGCTGTTCAAATAATGAATATGCCTCTCAGGTAGAAACAAAGCGATTCGCTGCGAATCTGATGCTGGAAGGTGGTTTTACTTCTGTCGACACTTTAATGAGCAACGGAAATAACATGGGCGGAGGTTGTACAATGAGCATTAATGATGTCACAAATGCAATTAATAATGGCCGTAGTTTCCTGAATTACCGGGGCGAAGGCTGGGTATCCGGTTGGTTTGCAAATTGTTACAACTTTAATGTTTCCTATGTATCAACTTTGAATAATGGAGAAAAACTCACCTTTGTAACCAGTATCGGTTGTGGAGTTGCACAGTTTAATGCCTCAGGAGGAAATTGTTTTGGTGAAGAATGGCTGAAGCTGGGAACACCAACCAGTGGAAGGGGCGCAATCGCCTTTATCGGGCCAACTTCCAATACCCACACCACTTACAACAATAAAATCGACAGAGGAATTTACATGGGTATGTTCCAGGAAGGACTTGAAACTCCGGGACAGGCGCTCTTGCGTGGAAAGCTGAATATGTACAATGAATTCGGCACAGATCCCTGGGTCGAGTATCATTACCGGGTATTTCATGTGTTGGGAGACCCCGATGTTCATATCTGGAAAGAAGTTCCATTACCGATCACAGTAAGTCATCCCCTAATTCTTCCCGCAGGCTTCAGTCAGTCTGAAATACAGGTAAATTATACACTAACCGGAAATCCCGTTAAAAATGCACTGGTTAACCTGTTTGGCAATAACTGCTTTTACAATACTTACACGGATTCAACCGGAAAAGCCAGACTGGATGTTACCGTGAATCCGGGCAGCTATGCCATTACTGTACGCGGCAAAGATGTCATTCCATATCAGGGTAATATTTCTGTTAATCAGTATGTTGAATACATTTCACCTGATCAGAATCCGATAATCGATGATCTGAATGGCAACTCAGACAGCTTGTTGAATCCAAACGAAAATGGCGAAATTTCGTTTTTACTTAAAAACTGGGGCACCCAGAATTCACAGAACGTACAGGCAACCCTGAGTATTCTGGAAACAGATTTCGCTCAGGTAATCACCACTTCTCCAATAAGTTATGGAGATTTGTCAGTTGGAACATCTTCTTCCGGAAGTCCGTTTCAGTTTGCTATTGAACCGGATTGCCCGGTTGAACAAATTCTGACCTTGAAATTGCATGTTACCAGCAATACCGGATCATGGGATTATACTTTTTTTGTACAAGTTGTCGGATGCCGACTGGTGTATCTGTTTAATCTGGTAAATGATGAAGGTTCACCCGGATATAACTTCAGATTGGATCCGGGCGAAACTGCAAAACTGGTTATTTCCATCAAAAATGCAGGAGAAGACCATGCGCAGGATGTGGAAGGTGTTCTGATATGCAATGACCCCTACATTTCCCTGATCGACTCCGTCTCCATTTTTGGAACCATGAATATCGGTGATATCCGAAACAATACGGTTGATTATTTTATGGTCAGCGTCGATCCGGCCTGTCCGCTCAATCATATTGCTGATTTTTCCGTTAAATTATTCACCCAAAACGGATTTTATACCTATTTAGACACGATCCATTTCAATCTTGCAGTCGGAACCCCTACCACTATGGATTTTACAGGGCCTGATGCATACGGTTATTGTGCATATGGGTCTAATGATACGATCTTCGAACAGGCTCCTGTCTATGACTGGAAAGAAATATCATTGCTTGGTTCAAATATTTATATCCAGGGAAATATTACGGATAAAACCACCACCATCAGTATTCCTTTCGGTTTTAATTACTATGGTGTGAATTACAACCAGGTGCGCATCAGCACCGATGGCTGGATTGCCTTTGGAAGCGGAACCCAGACAAACGCTGTGAATACAATAATCCCTTCGAATGACAACGTAAACTGCATGGTGGCCGGTTTCTGGGACGATTTATTCCGGAACGACTGGTCTGAAACAGGTATGATCTATTACTATCATGATGTTCAGACCCATCGCTTTATTATCGAATGGAGTGAGGTGGGCCATCAGTTTTGGCCAACCTACCCCAGTCCGACCGAAACATTCCAGATTATTCTGCTGAATCCGCTGTATTATCCAACTCCTACCGGCGACGGGGAGATTATCGTTCAGTATTATGACGCCAGGGCATTGCTCAGCAATACTGTCGGGATCGAAAACCATACCCAGGATGTCGGTCTCCAGTATGTATTTAATAATGTGTATGATACCACTGCAGCTTATCTCCGCAGTCATTTTGCCATCAAATTCACAACCCAATTGCCGGGTTTGGTGGTAGGAGTCGGCAATAACCAGACAATCAATGGAATATCGCCTGCATTGGGGCAGAATTATCCCAATCCCTTCATCCATGAAACCACTATTCCGTTCACAATTAAAGAGGCCGGACTCATACGTCTGGAAATCACTACCTTACAGGGCGCCTTGGTCAGAGTGTTGCGAAACGGACAATCTCCGGCCGGTCAGTTTACAGTGAATTGGGATGGAAAAGATGATCAGGGGAACAATGTAAGTCCCGGATTGTATTTTTATCAGTTGCAAACAGCAGACGGAACACAGAGTAAAAAAATGTTCCGCATTGAATAACCCGACTAAATCGGCTTCCTTTGTATAGTTTCTATGTTTTGCTTTTTCTGGCAATTGCCTTCGTGGTTTACTCGGTAATTGAATATTCCCGGCATCAGAAACGCATATTTTCAATACCCGTAAGGATCCATGTGAATGGTACCCGCGGAAAGTCGAGTGTTACCCGCCTCATCGGAGCAGGACTCCGCGCAGGGGGCATTCCAACCATTACCAAAGTCACCGGTACTCATCCCCGCCTTATCCTGGAAGACGGATCCGAAACCATTGTCTACCGGAAATCTTCTGCCAATATCATCGAACAGCGATCCATCATAAAATTTGCTGCAGAAAGAAACACCCATGCACTGGTGATCGAATGCATGGCCTTACAACCCCAGTATCAATGGATCACAGAAAACCAGATGATTCACTCTACCATGAGTGTCATGACCAATGTCCGTCTCGATCATGTGGACATAATGGGTTATACCTTGCCCGAAATAGCAGCCGCCATGGGCAACACCATCCCGAAAAACGGAATCCTCTTTTCATCAGAAACGGAAATCCCGCATATCCTGAAGAAAATCGCTGATAAACGCAACACCGTCACCCACATTGTTCCGGCTGAATCCGTCAGCGATACTGAAATGCAGGGATTCAGTTACATCGAACACCGCGACAATGTAGCACTTGCCCTGGCAGTATGCCGTAAACTTGGCATCGACCGTGAATCAGCGCTTGAAGGCATGTACGGGGTTGTTCCGGATGCCGGCGCACTGATGCGCTATACAGTGAATGATGCGGATAAAAAACTCGCCTTCTACAATGCCTTTGCAGCCAATGACCCGGACTCAACCTACATGATCTGGAACCTGATTAAAAACGGCATCAGCACGGATGATACCCGGATCATCCTGCTCAATACCCGCCACGACCGCCTCGACCGTGCCCGTCAGCTTGCTGAAATGGCCGGTAAACGGCTGAGTCAT
The DNA here is from genome assembly GCA_964386485.1 of uncultured Bacteroidales bacterium. GTDB lineage: Bacteria > Bacteroidota > Bacteroidia > Bacteroidales > CAIXZF01 > CAIXZF01. The sequence continues at coordinate 4,393 of CAYLTH010000093.1, forward strand.
GAAATTGATTACCTCTGTTTAATCGGGCAATCCACCGAAGTCGTGGAGAACATGTCAATTAAATTTGGTATGCCAAAACCAAAAATCATCAATCTGGGCTGGACTACCCCTGAAAAAGTATACACACAGATCCATGCCCGTACCCAAAAATCAGCTACCATTGTTGCCATTGGCAATATGGGCGGCATGGGCGGACAAACAGTCGACTATTTCGAACAATTAAGCCATAAAAACCATGATTGAACTCGCCATCACGCTTGGATTGATATTAAGTTTACTGTCGTATGAGGTTTTCGGGCTGGCCGCCGGCGGCATCGTTGTTCCCGGCTACATTGCCCTGCAACTCACCCAGCCCGACCGGCTTGCAGGGATCATCATTGTAAGCCTGCTGACCTACATCATCATTAAAATTCTCAGCAAATACACTTTTCTTTATGGCCGGCGTCAGATGGTACTCAGTCTGCTGATCGGGGTGGTGCTGGCTAATTTCTCACGTTACTTTCTGCACATTAACCTGAGTTCATCAACGCTCGAACTGTCGGCTGTCGGCTGGGTTATCCCGGGCCTGATCGCACATTGGTTCGGCAAACAGGGCGTTTTCAAAACATTGGGTGTACTGTTTGTCAATTCCGTATTGGTTAGATTGATCATCATTTTATTGTTCACGGGTGAATTATTACCCAAATAAGAAACCGGGATGAACATATTTACATTCAGCGCAAAATCGAATTTAATGATCGGCCTCGTGGCATTGCTGTCACTGGCTGCCTTTCTGCTGGTTGAAAATACCAAAGTAGACAAAAAACAGGAATGGTATACCGAAAAACTGGCTGCTGCCCGTCTTTCTAAAAAAGCAGCAGATTATATCAGAGAATACCGTCTCGAAAAAGGTGTTTTTATCGATGTGGTAAATGATCCGAATCAAACGGCTTTGATTGGTCAGGAATATACACTGATCACAACAGACCGGGGATATATTGATTCGAAACTATCCTCCACCAATCCGAATATGGCTGCAGTAATCGTGCAGCTTTTAAAAGATGCAGGCTTAAATACCGGGGATTCCGTGGCCATCGCATTGACCGGCTCCTTTCCTGCCCTCAATATCTCGGTTCTGGCTGCCATTGAAACGCTGAAACTACATCCGCTTACAATTACCTCAGCAGGTTCATCAAGCTGGGGTGCCAATGATCCCTATTTTACCTGGCTTGATATGGAACGACTGCTTGTGGATGCCCGCATTTTTCACCAGGTATCCGTCGCAGCTTCGATCGGAGGCGGAAGTGATATCGGCCGGGGACTCAGCCCCGAAGGCAGAAGCCTGTTGGAGAAGGCCATCGAACGCAACCACATTCCCCTGATCAAAGAAGAACATCTTGAAAAAAGCATTGCCCGACGCATGAAAATCTATTCGCCGGATACAAAAACCCCGGCTGTCAAAGCTTTTATCAATGTCGGAGGCGGGATTGCAAGCCTCGGAAACCCGATAAACGGCAAGCTTTTCCCGGCCGGACTCACTACCTCCATCCCTGCCGGGAACTTCGCCACCGACGGCGTATTGATCCAGATGGGTCAGGCCGGAATTCCGGTGATTCACCTGCTCAATATCGATCAGTTGCTGACAAAATATTCGCTGCCTGTTAGTCCGGTACCGCTGCCCGAACCGGGTTCAGGCGAAATATTTGTCAAAAAGAAATACAATGTTCTCCTGACCGGATTGGCAACGGCTATTCTTATTGCATCAATTTTAATTTTATATATTCAGGAACAAAAACGACATAAACCCGGATCCGAACGCGTTGAAAACAATCCTCACCAGCCTTCAAACCGTGATGAAACAGACGATTCGCAGGATCCCGGCCTATAAATAAACAATTGCTGCCAAACCACTATAAAAACAGAAACCATGAAAAAGTATTTCGCCATTGCATTGATATTTTTATTGACCCTGAATCTGGTTCAGGCACAAACTGCCCATAAACCGCGCTATCTGAAACCCCTGAAAGCGCAGAAATCCATTCCCATCCGGATCGCCGGAAAAAACAAGCACTACTACCCGGTAAATTCAACAGAAACATCGGTCATTATTGTTTCAGGTCCGGGTAAACTGCAGGTTCTCACGCGCGGACGTTTTACCGCTGAAACCAAAGGCAAATTAAAATACACCCTGCTCTATACAGTGGATGGCGGTAAACAAAAATCAATCAGCGAAACGGCTGTTCCCCGCTCCGAAAAAGCAAGCTACCCGGAAAGTCCGGCCGATTTCCCGGCTCAGTTGCAGACTTTTGAAATTCAGCTGGGTCCGGGTTCGCATACCCTCGAATTTAAACTCAGAGACAATACGGTTCAGGTTGCAGCACGCTACAAATTCACACCGGTAAACACCCGCAAAAAAGACTGGCTTCCCTTCTCCCCTATGCAGCCTTCCGAACCAGTTGACCTGGTGACAAAAGAAGAAATTGTAAAATACTACCGCTTTTCAGCAACTAACCCATTGAAAATTGAAGTAACCGGACCCACAAAACTGCAATTACTCAGCCGCTTCGAAAATCATTTTCAGATGAAAGGGGCCATCCTCTACCGGCTTCAGATCAAAGAAAAAGGCAAGGTTCTGAATACCTATCAGCTTTCGAACAGAACATCCGGCATAACAGTCTATAAAAACAACGAAAAACTCATCCCGGGCAAAGCCAGTGAAATCATGATCAATGTACCCAAAGGAACCCACATCTATGAAATCATTCCGCTCGACCAGGATAAAAATACCCTGCTTGGCCGGGTGCTAATACCCAAAAAAGATGCGCACTGATCAGGCATATTTCAGGTTTATCTTCAGCAACATCAGTCTAATCCCCGGATTAATCCTGATTCTGCTCATGTTTCCCGGATCCCTAAGCAAATTATCAGCTCAGCAATCAGATAAATCAAAAATAATACAGCAAATTGAACTGGAATATAAACCCGCTTTGATTTACGACAACAATATTCTGAAATACTCTGATAAATATCTCAATCGCTTTAAAAATCAGCAGGATGAAGGCCGTTTTCATATTAAAACTTACGATGATCTGATCATCAGCCAATCCCTCGAACTCACAACAAGCCTCCGGATTTTTCCGAAATACAGATCAAAAATTATCCTTGAATTCGCCCGGCAGCAATATTTCAAAAACGATATCCGCAGTATGAACGAATGGGGTGGCGGATTTCAGCAAATCCTCCCGCAGAAAATGATGCTGAACCTTTTCTACAACAATATTCCATATTTCTATGTACGCCATTACCGCGATAAAGAATGGGTGAATGTGTATGGCTATACACCGGAAAGCTTTCAGCCCTTCAGCTTCCGCAAAGAGGAACTCGGCGGATACATCCAGAAAACGATGTTTAAAAATACCAGACTACGCTTGAGCTTCGCAGGTTCCCGCTACTTTCACAATGAGCATTATACAGAGTACGACTGCAATAATTTTCTGGCGGGCGTAACACTTTTTCAACCCCTGGGAAAGAAGCTGAAAACAGAAATTTCGTATCAACACATATCTTCTGCAGCCAAAGGCTTTGATGCTTCGTATGAAACCGCTGAAACTAGCAACGGACCGGATGCATCCTATGTCGAGGACCGCTTTAACCTCACCCTGACAAGGGATCTTCCCCGCATTAAAAAAATCAATCACAGTATTGAAGTGGAAGGGGGTTACTGGCATCGTGCCTATTCATCCGGATTCCCTGCCGCCACCGATCCCCTGCATGCCGGTCGTACAGATCATACTTATCGGGTATTACTTACTTACAGCGTCCGGCTCCGGAGCAGGCTGAAAATGGCACTGCTGTTTAATTCCTACAGCCGGAATACAAAAACAAATGTAATCGAAAACAAGGAATATGTTTCCGATGAAAAGGACTATCAGCAATTGCAATATGGGCTGAAACTTACTTATAATTTAAAATTATTAAAATGAAACCAATATTTTATTTATACGGTCTTTCCGGATTAATACTGCTCTTTACAGGATGTGGCAAACCATCTGACCCTGAAACAGTGACTCCTGTTGACAATTCCGGCGGATATAAGGTTGTATGCCGTCTGCAAACCTACGGGTATGCCCAGGACATCTGCATCAACGACAGTCTGGCTTACCTGGTTCAGGGAGAAGGCGGCCTGATGGTTTTGAATATCAAAAATCCGGCCATCCCGCAAATCCTGTCGGTTACCACCGAAGGAGCCCAGGGGTACTCCACTAAAATTGCCCGGAAAGACAGTGTAGTCTATCTGGCTGCCGGTACGTTCGGGGTCACTGCAATCAATGTGGCCGACCCGCTGAATCCCTTTGTTTCGGTGTCAAATTTATCCATGAAACCATCGAAAAGCCTGCATGTGATGGGGCAATTTTTATTTGCCGCTGTGAGTGAGAATGGTGTAAAAATTGCCAGCATCGAATTTCCGTCACAACCGGATATCCGCGGAGGCATGGCAACGCAGGGATATGCCCGCGGAATCGCCAACTCTGCCGACAGCAACAATCTCTTCGTTGCCTGTGGTGAAATGGGACTATCGGTATTCGACATTTCCGATTTCCAGCAGGGCTATGGTGATTATGTACAATCCGGATGGTGCGATACTCCCGGTTATGCCGAGTCAGTGGTTTTGGATGACCAGCGTGCTGTGGCTTTTGTGGCCTGTGGAACGGCCGGTCTGCAGATCATTGATTATACCGACCTTAACCACCCGAAGATTGTTGCTTCATTTGATGGTGGCGGCTATGCCAAGGAACTCCTGTACAGGAATAACCGCATCTACCTTACCGCTGAAAAAGGCGGACTGCAAATCATCGATGTATCGAATATGCTTTCGCCGGTGCGGATTGGTCAGATTGATCTTCAATATCCTTTAGGTCTTGATGCGGATGATCATTACCTGTATATCGCGGATGAAATTGAAGGACTGGTTATTGTTTCTATACCCTGACATGTTCAGAAAGCATAAAAAAATTGCCTATTTTTGAAGGAAATTTCCGGTATGAATATCCTGAGCAGTGATGACCTCAAAAAGAGAATCCATTCCGTTTCGCCTGATTCACATGAAGATTATCTTTCAGGTGAACAGCGTAGAATCCGGTCGGCCGGGAAGGAAATCAACCTCGAGAACTGCATTTTTGAAGAGGCCGTCAGTATTTGTCTGAAAGAAATACCGGTTTCTGTTTCCATTGTTAATTGTGAATTCAAAAAAGGTTTGAAAATCCGCCGGGGTGAACTGGATGCCGGGTATACACTCTTCCTGTACAAATGCACCTTCGCGGGAAAGCTCGAATTACCAAGCTTTGATGCAGTCAGTAAAATCACAGTCGATACCTGTGAAATTGATCAGCTGGGTATTTATGGCAAGACGTCGAGAATTGATTTGTTCGGATCCAAAATCGGAATCCTGAAACTCGACAATCTGAAATGCGACATATTCCGTTCAGCCCAGACTGAAATTCAACAGTTTGGAATCGAAAAAATCAGTGCCGATGATGTTGAGTTTGATACAGATAATCTGGCCATTTCGGATTACAACCGTTTTATCAATCAGCCCCATCAAAGCCGGAAAGAAGTTTCCGAACAATACCATCGCTTTGTATTGAAATCAGCCAAATCAATCCGTGCCAAAAGCAATATCAACTATCAGCTAAACAAATCCACATCTGCCTGGACTGGGGTTTTCTTCGGATACTTCTACAAACCACTTTATGTTGTACTCTGGATCATCGCCATTATCGTTTTATATGCGCTGATCTATGTTCCCATTTTAAACATTACTTTCCGCGAATCGCTGTATTATTCCATCAATACTTTTTTAACAATCGGATTCTCGGATATCAGCAAACACATATCCTTTACAAAAATAATTCTTGTTTTTACGGAAGGTTTGCTTGGATTGGTCTATGCAGCCGCTTTGCTGACAGCCATCATCAATTCCTCCCGTAAATAATGAATCTCCTCAATCTCGCGCTCCTCGCCCACGCTGATGCCGGCAAAACAAGCATCACCGAACAATTCCTGTATCATGGTGGCCAGACCCGTCAACCTGGCAGTGTGGATACAGGTACAACCCAAACCGATTTTCTGCCGGTCGAAAAAGAAAGAGGAATCTCTGTCCGGTCGGCACACACCAGCTTTGAATGGAATAATACCCGAATAAATCTGATCGATACCCCCGGACATGTTGATTTTTCATCCGATGCCGAACGCATAATCCGCGCCTGTGACGGCGCTATTCTGGTAATCTCGGCCGTTGAAGGCATTCAGGCCCATACCATTACACTCTGGTTGGCACTGCGTAAACGACAAATTCCGGTTTTCTTTTTTGTAAATAAAACCGACCGCATGGGTGCCGACACCGAAGCGGTTTATCTGGCAATCCGAAAAGAACTGGGCACGGATCCCCTGTGTTTACAGGAGGTTCAGAATGAAGGAAGTAATGAAGTCCGCATCAACAGCTTGTGGAATCAGGATACCCTGCCCGAAGATCTGCTGGAGCGCATCGTTTCAGGGGATGAGAACCTCATGCAGGCCTATCTCGAAGGCAATCCGATTCCGTTTAATCAGCTCGACAAGCAGTTAACGCGCATGATCAGGGAAAGGGAGATTTACCCTTTATATTACGGATCCGCCAAGCTGGGACTGGGGATTACCGGACTTCTGGATGCGATTATTCAGCATATGCCGCCACCAGCCGGGGATCCGGAGTCTGCCTTGTCGGCTTTGGTGTATGGAATTGGTCATGATAAAGTGAGCGGGAAGATTGCGCATGTGCGGCTTTTCAGCGGCAGCATCCGCAACCGGGATGTGGTTTTCAATGCGACCCGGGCAACCAGCGAAAAAGTGACCCAGGTCCGACGGATCTTACCCGGTCGTTATGAAGATGCCGGAATCGTTGAAGCAGGCGACATTGCCGGAATCTGCGGACTTTCGTCGGCACAGGTAGGCGATATTCTGGGTGTTTCCGATGCCGGGATCCCCTCTGAAGTAAGCATGCGGACGCCCCTGATCAGTGTTCAGATCAAAGCAGTGAATGACAAAGACTATGCGGCACTGGCAGCGGCCATGCTCGAATTGTATGCCGAAGATCCTGCGCTGGAGTTTGAATGGATGCGCGATGAAGCCGAAATGCAGGTCAGGATTATGGGCTGGATCCAGATGGAAGTGATGGAAAGGATACTGTTGGATCGCTTTGGAATCGCCGCCCGCTTTGAGAATCCGACTGTAATCTATAAGGAAACACCCGCCACTGCAGGCGAAGGCTTTGTTCAGTACTGGATGCCCAAACCCTGCTGGGCTATTCTGAAGTTCCGGATCGAAGCAGGCGAAAGAGGAAGCGGAGTTGTCTACAAAAGTCTCGTCCCTGTGAACAGTGTTCAGCAGAAATACCAGAATGAAGTTGAACGCAGCATCCCGGAAGCCCTGAAACAAGGCATAAAAGGATGGGAAGTAACAGATGTCATCATAACACTGACCGAAGGCGAAGATCATGTGCTGCACTCCCGGCCCGGTGATTTTGTGGTGGCAACACCCATGGGAATCATGAACGGGCTGGTTAATACCGGAACCCGGCTGCTGGAGCCGATTATCCGTTTTAAAATTGATGCTTCTGAAGATCTGCTGGGAATTATTACCAGCGACATAACGCGGATGCGCGGCAGTTTCGACAGTCCGCTGATTGAAAACGGCCGGCTTACGCTAACAGGCTTGTTCCCGCTCGCCACTTCACTCGATTACCCGGTCAGGCTCAGTTCGCGATCGGGCGGGAAAGCTCGGATTTCCACCTCCTTTCACGGATATGATGAATGCACTGATGAACAAGGGGTTATCCGGCCGTTTCGTGGAATCTCTCCGCTGGATACAGCGAAATATATATTGAAAGCGAGGAAAGCGCTGGGGGGATAAAGGTAAAAGGAAAAAGGAAAAAGGGAAAAGGAAAAAGGGAAAAGGGTTATAAATTGCCGTTGTGCTTCAGCCAACTGATAAAGGAAAAAGGGAAAAGGATTATAAATTGCAGTTGTGCTTCAGCCAACTGATTAAGGGGAAAAGGATTATAAATTGCAGTTGACTTCAGTCAACTGATTAGGGATTTTCATGAAAATCCGGGCTTTAGAACCCAATTGAATTACCCCGGTCTTCAGACTGGGGTTGATGAACTCCCGCAGATCCCGGGCTTTAGCCCTAAATATTTTTTTCTTACCAACTCCACTATGATCCCCCAAACCCACATGCGACCCTTTCCGGGTCGGTGTAATGGACCGATCAATGCATCTATAAACGTGTGACCCTATCGGGGTCTTTGTTTGAACTTCATTTTTTTGGCTTCTTCAACTTTTTAATGTCATCTTCCAGCTCTTTCAAACTCTGTTCTTTTTCAAGTGCCTTTTGGGCAAGCAGGTATTTTTCAAATTCTTCTCCCGATTTCATTAACGCCATTTCGTGACTTATTTTCCCAGCATGGGTGAGCAATTCTCTGCCATTAAGTTGCAGAATGGAGTCCAATCGTTGAATCCAATCTGTCATATACATTGGTGTTCGCTGTTGTGCCATTGTTTCGGCAAA
>CAYLTH010000094.1:0-4283 GCA_964386485.1 uncultured Bacteroidales bacterium
CCTGAACATGCGATTCCGCTTTATGAATCATTTTTAAAACAAATTGAAATGGATTGCCAGACAATTCCCCAGTGTGGTGAATTTGGCGCATCCATGGAAGTATCGCTCATAAACGATGGTCCGGTAACCATCCTCATGGATTCAAAAAATCGGGAATAAATCACAATATTTACCTAATTGATTCTTAATCTGATAGTTATAATAAACACCTAAATGTTGATGGAAAATCACGGAATTCGAAACGCTCAACAGCTTGTGGATGAATGGATTAAATCTCACGGAGTTCGATATTTCAATGAATTAACCAACCTTGCTATCCTGATGGAGGAAGTTGGAGAAGTTTCGCGCATCATGGCACGAAAATATGGAGAACAATCGTTTAAGGAGTCGGATAAATCGGTTGACCTGGGAGATGAACTGGCTGATGTTTTGTGGGTGCTCCTCTGTCTGGCCAATCAAACCGGAACAGATCTGGAGGACGCCTTTACAAAAAACATGGAAAAGAAAACGCGTCGCGACCACAACCGTCATAAAGAAAATCCAAAACTAAATTCCTGATTACAGTTAATGTGCTCCAAACGGAAACCTCTCATGATGCGAACAGTGTTGATTCTTTGTATAAATTTATTCATAACTTTCAGTTATTCACAAACTTATACTGTAAGTGGCCGGGTCATGGATGACATCAACGGAGAACCCCTGGCCTTTGTTTCTTTGCTGGTTAACACCAGTCAGCAGGGTACTTATTCCGATATCGACGGAAAGTTTTTATTGAAATCAGCAGAGATAATCAATACCATCCGGGTCTCCTATGTTGGCTATGAAACACAGGATATTCCGGCAGGTGATAATCACAAAGGATTGATAATCAAGCTTAAACCGGTTAGCATTGAAATAGAAGGCGTGGTAATTTTACCGGGAATTAATCCCGCACACCGCATCATTCTGAATGCCGTATCGAATAAGCAAATCAATGATCCTCAGAAACTTAAATCCTTTGCATACACCTCCTATGATAAAATCATTTTTACTGCGGATCTGGATACGCTTCGGAAACTCGACAGCCTGAACCAGGATACCAGTCTGGTAAAAATGAAGGAATTTTTTGAAAACCAGGATCTTGCGATGGTTGAGAATGTGGTTGACCGAAAGTTTAAATATCCATCCAACAATTCTGAGAAGGTCATCGCAACACGCGTCAGTGGTTTTAAAGACCCTATTTTTGTGTTTCTTATCTCACAGCTACAGTCAACATCTTTTTATACTGATCTCATCAATATATTTGACAAAAATTACATCAATCCGATCAGCACCGGTAGTATTTATAAGTATTTCTTTCTGCTGAAAGACACATTATACGGGCCCGGACCGACAGATACCAGCTTCGTAATTTCCTACAGGCCAATAAAGAACAAGAATTTCGACGGACTAAAAGGAACATTGTGCATACACAACAGTACCTGGGCAATCCGGAATGTGATTGCTGCACCTGCTGAAGACCAGCCGGGAGTTGATGTAAAAATCCAGCAGATGTATGAACGTGTTGACGGAATTCATTGGTTTCCGGTACAATTAAATACAGAACTGGCATTCAAAAACATTGCCCTTCAGGCCGGAAAACATCAGTTCCATGCAACAGGGAATGGCAGAAGTTATCTCCGGAACATCGAAATCAATCCGGAAATTTCCAATAATGTATTCAGTGAAGTCGAACTCTATGTCGATCCTATGGCATCAAAGCGGCCCGACAGTTTCTGGAATCTATTCCGGCAGGACAGCCTGAGTAAACGCGAGATTAAAACCTATGCTTATCTGGATTCTATCGGAAAAGCAGAGAATTTCGACCGGATGGCCAAATCATTTGAAACCATGCTGACCGGCAAAATTCCGTTTCATTTTGTTGATATTGACATGGCTAAGTTATTCAGGTACAATGGGTTTGAAAAAGCATATGTCGGTTTAGGACTCTGGACAAACGACAAAATAAGCAGACAATTCAGGTTTGGGGCTTACTGGGGCTATGGTTTTGGGGATTATCATTCCAAATATGGTTGTGAACTCGATCTGGTCTTAAACCGCAAAAAGGAAGTTGAATTAAAAATCGGATACAAAAATGATATTGCTGAATCAGGTGGTTTGCAATTGTTCGGAGATTACAAAATTGCAGCATACGACCGTCTGCGGAACTTCCTCATCACCAAAATGCATTATGATGAATCCCGGTATATTGGATTGTCGTTCAGAACATTGCGATATCTTACAGTTAATACGGGTTGGATGAAGTCGGATAAACGGACAGCCTTCCCCTATTCCTTTATCTCCGACAAAACGACTTCCGAAGTGCAGTCCGAAATGTTTCGCTACTCGGATCTGCTGCTGAGTTTTCGCTTTGCCTATAAAGAAAAGTTCCTGCAGAATGCACGAACCCGGATTTCGATGGGTACCGACTGGCCCATACTGTATATGCAGTTTAAACACGGACTTCCGGAAGCAGGAGGAGGCCAATTTGAGTACAATCATCTCGATATAAAACTCAATAAATCATTCTATATCAAGTATTTAGGCAAATCATCATTTACCCTGCAAGCCGGATTCATCGATCGTCCATTGCCTTACACCGAACTTTTCGTTGCTCCGGCAAGCTACAGGCAATTCACTATTTATGCACCCAACAGCTTTGCAGCCATGCGGATGAATGAATTTGTATCCGACCGCTATGTTGCCCTGTTTTTTACACATGATTTCGGAAGCCTTTTGCTGAAAACCCCTAAATTTGATCCACACATTATGTTGGCCACCAATCTTGGATTCGGATCGATGTCGCATCCCGAAAACCATTTACTGATTGGTACCAATGAGATGAATAAAGGTTATTTTGAATCCGGTCTTTTAATCAATAAATTATTGAATATCAACCTGTACTCCCTAGGGATTGGCACATTTTACCGGTATGGAGCGTATGCCTTTCCGGATTGGCGCGAGAATGTTTCTCTGAAAATATCAATGACTCTTCCATTTTAAACTCTTCACCCGGTATTGTTGTTTAAATAAAATATACGATGCAACAGAAAACAAAAATAATGCTCACTATTGCCGGAATTATCCTGGCGCTCGGATTGGCCTGGTACTTTTCGACCATTGTGGTGTATATCCTGATCAGTCTGGTGATTTCATTTCTGGGTCACCCCATTGTTGCCATACTGGATCGGATCCGGCTCCGGAATTTCAAACTCTCGCACACGGTAAATTCCTTTCTTGCCCTGCTGCTTCTGATCGCCGGATTCGGCATTATCATCGCGATATTTATTCCGGTTTTCGTATATGAAGCCCGGGTGATAAGCGCAATCGATCTGGATGAATTGAAATTGTTTATAAAGGGTCCTTTGGCAGAACTTAATGCACTGCTTCAGCAATATGGCATGGTACAGGATCAGGAAGTTGTTGAAAACATGATCATTGCAAAACTAAGAACCATTTTTGATTTTAGTTTTGTGAGCTATTTCCTGACTAATCTTGTCGGATTAACCACCTCTATTTATCTCGGAATTTTTTCCATCCTCTTTATTTCCTTCTTCCTGATTAAAGATGAACACCTGTTTCACAATGCGATTCTGACCCTAATCCCGCAACCCTCACAGGACGAAGTAAGCAGGATTCTGACCGATTCGCGCAACCTGCTTTCCCGCTATTTTATGGGGCTTTTGCTTGATATCTTCGTGATGTCAGCGATGATTGCCTTTGGATTGTGGATACTCGGGGTGAAGAATGCCCTTTTAATCGGCATTTTAGGCGGTCTGTTGAATATTATCCCCTATCTGGGTCCTTTGATTGGAGCGGCACTCGGAATCCTGCTGGCCATCACCTCGATGATGAGCCTGGGTATTTACGAAGGGCTTACCTGGATGATGATTGAAGTGGGTCTGGTGTTTGCTGTAGCAAAACTTTTGGATGACATTATCTTTCAACCCTTTATCTTCTCCAACAGTGTGAAAGCCCATCCGCTCGAAATATTTATCGTCATTTTAATGGCAGGTACCATTGCCGGCATACCGGGAATGATTCTGGCTATTCCGGCCTATACCCTGCTCCGGATCATTGCACGTGAATTCCTGTCAGGTTTTGCCATTGTACAAAAACTAACCGGAAAACTCTGATGAAGGGATTCCGGATTTTCAGGGAAGCAATTGTATGGGGCTCTTTGCTGACTCCCTTGCGTATCCTGAACTTCCTGATGGTCCGGGGCTCTTATATTTATTCACGGCTGCATGGAAAAGCTCTGCATG
>CAYLTH010000094.1:4383-6339 GCA_964386485.1 uncultured Bacteroidales bacterium
CTGACTGAAAATACAGCTCAGAATCTGGTTAAAAGCAGATTGAACCGCATCATCATTTCGATGGACGGAATGGTCCAGGAAACCTATGAAAAATACAGGATCGGTGGTGATATTGAGAAATTGAAAGCCGGGATAGCACACCTTGTTCAGGCGAAAAAACTGGCCGGAACGCATTCGCCCCTGACAGTGCTTCAGTTCATTGTATTTAAGCATAATTATCATGAAATCAGTGCAATAAAAGCATTTGCACGGGAAGTTGGTATTGACAAAACCGAACTTAAAACAGCTCAGGTTGAAAATCCGGATCATGCAGCAAAACTCGTACCTGACGATCCCCGCTACGCACGCTATACCCTTTCTGATTCATCTCCGAAAATTAAAAGCAAACTGCCTGACCGTTGTTACCGCATGTGGAGCAGTCCGGTTATTACCTGGGATGGTCATTTACTTCCCTGTTGCTTCGACAAAGACGCCGATTTCCCGATGGGGGATTTAAACAAAACACCCTTCCGGGAAATCTGGAAGGGTGATCTGTTTCATCAATTTCGTTCGAAGGTTTTTCAATCCCGCAAAAGCATCACCATGTGCTGCAATTGTACCGAAGGCTTGAAAAGATAATTACACGGTCATAATATCTTTCTCCTTGGCTTCCAGTATTTTATCAACTTTCAGGATGAAACCATCTGTCATTCCCTGAACTTCTTTTTCTAATAATTTTACTTCATCTTCCGGCAAACCGTTTTTCTCGAGTTTTTTGCCGGTGTCATTGGCAGTCCGGCGGATATTGCGGATGGCCACTTTTGTTCCTTCGGCTTCATTCTTCGCCTTTTTAACAAGATCTTTACGGCGTTCTTCTGTAAGAGACGGAACTAAAATGCGTAAAACTTCGCCATTGTTCTGTGGATTAAAACCAAGATTGGCATTCATAATCGCCTTTTCGATCTCCTTCAGCATGCTTTTTTCCCATGCCTGAACAATAATCGTTTTTGCATCCGGAGTATTGATGTTGGCAACCTGTTCAACCGGAGTTGGAGTTCCATAATAATCAACTTTCAGGCCGTCAAGCATTTGCGGACTGGCTTTCCCGGTACGTATTTTCTGTAATTCAATTTCAAGATGAGTTAATACGCCCTGCATTTCCTTATGGGTCGTTTCAAGTACCATCATGCTTTCTGGTGTCATATCAATTAATTTTTGTTTGGCAAAAATATTAATTTTCCTGATTAGTGAACGAGCGTTCCAATCTTTTCTCCGCTAACTACTTTTAAAAGATTGCCCGGAGTATTCATATCGAACACCAGAATCGGAAGATTGTTTTCTTTACAAAGGGTAAATGCAGTAAGATCCATTACCTGTAATTTCTTTTCATAGGCTTCATCAAAACTCAGGGTATCATACTTAACTGCATCCGGATACTTCTCAGGATCAGCGGTATAAATTCCATCAACACGCGTACCTTTCAGGATCACATCTGCCATAATTTCGACAGCCCGTAAGGCCGAAGCCGTATCGGTTGTAAAGAACGGATTTCCCGTACCGCCGCTGATAATGACCACTTTCCCTTTTTCGAGGTCTTTAATGGCTTTCCGCCGGCTCATTTTACTGCAAACCGGATCAATTGCCAGTCCGCCAAGATGGGTTGCCGGAACATCCAGTTTTTCCAATTCACTCTGCAGGGCAATGCTGTTGATGACTGTGGCCATCATGCCCATATAATCACCCTGAACACGGTCCATGCCCTGTCCAACGCCTTTAAGCCCCCGATAAATATTCCCGCCACCAATCACAATGGCTACTTCAACACCATGATCAACAGCAGCCTTAATTTCAAGGGCATACGCATTCAACCGTTCCGGATCGATTCCATTATCCGAATTTCCCATGAGTGATTCGCCACTCAGTTTTAATAATACGCGTTTAATTTCCATGTGATTGCTTCATAAAGTGAATATGCAA
>CAYLTH010000094.1:6439-10642 GCA_964386485.1 uncultured Bacteroidales bacterium
TATGTATTCAATGCCGGAGATTTCCGGAACAGGACAGTATAAAAGCTGAGTGCTGTAGCCATGGCTCCGATGGCAGAAGGATGACTTCCGTCGGAATCATACAATTCGAAAGTTGGCGGGTTGTGTTCACGGATATATCTCCAGACAGATCCTGCCGGGCAGATCAGGGCATCATTGCTGTCGGCCATTATCCTGTAATTGCGGTTCAGGATGCTGTCCATGCCCTCATAAGTACATACCGGAGGCCATGTCGGACAATTTTGCGAATCTCCGTTCTTTCGACCCCAGGTTCTGTAAAAAACAGTTTCACCGCAGGGATTAAACACATTGAAAAGACTATCGAGGTAACGGGCAAACGGAAAGCACTCTGTCTGAACCTGTTGATCCGGAAACGACGGGAGCTGGCTTTGTTCCTGAAGGATCAGGAAATCCCAGTTTCCTTGTTGGATCAGGCCAATACTCTGGGCATTGGTTGAATGTCCCTGAAAAGTATAGCCACCGGGTGTATTAGATTGATAATAAAGGGAATCACCACAACTATGTGCAATCCGGGCAATGAGTTCGGGCAGGTTATGGGCAGCGGTATAGCTGTTTCCGAGAAACAATGCCCGAATGGTATCAGCCCGGGAGCTGCATGATAAAAGGAGGAATAGTAAAAGGGGAAAGATTTGCTTTTTCATCTGCAAAATTTGCCCAAAGATAGCAAAACATGAACATCCGGACAATAGAAAATCAGGCAAATCCACATGAAGTGGATTGCCTGATTTTAATGCTTTGATACCTTTAATTAGAAGTTTCTGTCGAAACGTTCGCGATTACGGGGACCACCGAAATTGTCGTTCCTCGGTTTTCTTTCTTCGGGCGGACGCGCTACAGAAACATTTATATTTCTGCTGTTCAGGGCATAGCCGTTAAGGTTAGTAATTGCTTCCTGGCCTTCGGCATCGTTAGCCATTTCAATGAATGCATATCCTTTTGAGCGGCCATTCATTCTGTCTTTTGGGATCTTAACGCTTGTTACTTCCCCAAAACCTTCAAATAACTCTGCAAGCTGGTTTTCAGTAACCCGATAATCAACATTGCCAACAAAAATGTTCATAAAACTTAATTAATGGATGATAGATGGGGTAAAGGTAAAATATTATTGTTTTCCCTTACACTCGTTTAACAAAATTGTAACAAAAAGTTTTATGCACCCAACATTAATCTATAGAACGCTTTAACAGTCAGATCTTTATCTACTGAAACAAGATATTCACGTACTGTTTTTTTGCTGTCTTTGATGAATTCCTGGTTTAACAAAGTGCTCTCTTTATAGAATTTATTCAGTTTTCCGAGGGCAATTTTTTCTAACATCTCTTCTGGTTTGCCTTCCTGGCGAGCCTGATCTTTACCGATTTCGATTTCCTGCTGGATAATTTTAGGATCTACATCGTCTTTATCAATAGCAACGGGAGCCATAGCAGCAACCTGCATGGTGATTTCTTTTCCTGTTTCATCGATACCTTCGATACCGGCTTTGTTCAGACCAACGATCGAAGCAAGGCGGTTACCCTGGTGGTTATAGGAGAATACGCGTTCGGCACGGATGAAATTGTAATGAGCGAGACCCATTTTTTCACCGGTTTTTCCGGTCATGTTGGTAATGGTATCGGTAATGGAATAATCACCAATTTTCATTTCGCTCAGTTCTTCGAGTGTAGCTGGCTGGTGAGCAATACAAAGTGCCAGAATTTCTTTGGCAACAGAACCGAACTCTTCATTCTTGGCTACGAAGTCAGTTTCGCAATTGAGCATGATCACAGCGGCATAGGTATGATCGCTGTTGGTAGCGGAGATAACAATACCTTCATTGGCATCGCGATCGGCACGTTTGTTGGCCACTTTTTGACCTTTTTTACGCAGGAATTCGATAGCTGCTTCAAAATCACCATCACATTCGATGAGAGCCTGTTTGCAATCCATCATTCCTACACCAGTTGTCTGGCGTAATTTGTTTACATCGGAGGCAGAAATATTTGCCATAATTAATAAGGTTTATTGTGAATTCATAATCGGCTAAATGACAATAAAGTCTTTAACCTGTTATTAAAAAATAAAAATCAGATTGTTAAGTATTAGCGGGGTTTTCTAACGGCACCACTCTTAATAACAGGACGACGCGGGCGTTTTGAGGCAGCATCATCAGCAGGTTCAGCTTCACCGGCTACTTTAACCTTTTTGATTTTGGTATCATCATCACCCAGGTCTACCAATTCTTCTTCATCCAGATCATCCAGATCATGGAAACGTGAGCCATGGCCTTCGGTATCTGTATCATCACCTTCTTCATCGCGACGATCTTTGTCGAATTTGCGTTCTGCAAGTCCTTCTTCGATGGCATCAACGAGTGCTTTGGTAATAACCATAATTGATTTGGAGGCATCATCATTTGCCGGGATCGGGAAATCAACCGAATTCGGATCTGAATTGGTATCAACGATGGCAAAAGTGGGGATATTGAGTTTGCGGGCTTCAGCCACAGCAATCTTTTCTTTTAAAACGTCAACGATAAAAATCGCAGCCGGTAAACGATTCAGGTCGGCAATAGAACCAAGGTTCTTTTCCAGTTTGGCACGTTCGCGGGTAACCTGGAGGCGTTCACGTTTCGACATAGCTTTAAATGACGGGCTGGTCATCATGCGGTCGATGGTAATCATTTTCTTAACGGCTTTACGGATGGTTGCAAAGTTGGTTAACATACCACCAGGCCAGCGTTCTGTAACGAAAGGCATATTGACACGACCTACCTGATCGGCAACAATGTCTTTGGCTTGTTTTTTGGTAGCCACAAACAACACTTTTTTACCTGATTTTGCAATCTGTTTCAGGGCATTAGCGGCTTCATCCACTTTGGCCTGGGTTTTATAAAGGTCGATAATGTGGATCCCGTTGCGCTCCATAAAGATATAAGGAGCCATTGCCGGATTCCATTTACGGCGAAGATGACCGAAGTGTACTCCGGCATCCAATAATTCATCAAATGATACTCTTGACATATAATTTAGGTTAGTTTACGTTCTTAATTCCTTAAAGCAATCAGCAGGTAGTGCCAAAAACCTGACAGTCCTGCTGATTTAGATACTAAACTCAATTCCGGGAAACTTCCAATACTAACGTTTGGAGAACTGGAAGCGTTTTCTGGCTTTTTTCTGACCATATTTTTTACGCTCAACCATACGGGGATCGCGCATTAACAAGCCTTTAACCTTGAGGGCAGGGCGAACTTCGGGATCATTTTTAACCAATGCTCTGGAAATTGCCAGACTCAGTGCTTCGGCCTGACCTTTGAAACCACCACCGGCGATATTCGCGGTAATGTCCCATTGACCTTGCAAACCTGCTGTTTCAAGAGCCTGTTGTACAGTATATTGTAAAATAGTGGTTGGAAAATAATCTTTATAATCCCGGCCATTTACAATGATCTGTCCACTGCCGCTTTTCATATAAGCTCTGGCAACAGCGGTTTTTCTTCTTCCTGTGGTGTTGAGAATTTCCATTATTTAATAATTGTATTAAGATCAACTGATTTGGGTTGTTGTGCCTGATGGGGGTGTTCAGCAAGGCTGTATACTTTCAGATTGCGGAACATCTGACGACCAAGGCGATTTTTTGGTAACATCCCTTTAATTGCTTTTTCAACAATAAACGTCGGCTTTTTAGCCATAATCTGACGCGGAGAAATGATACGCTGTCCACCGGGATAACCTGAATGATGGATGTATTCCTTGTCTTCCATCTTGCTTCCGGTAAACCGAACCTTGGAGGCATTAATAATAATGACATTATCACCACAATCAACGTGCGGACTGTAGGATGGTTTGTGTTTACCCCGTAAAATGTGTGCAACGCGTGCAGCTAAACGGCCAACCACTTCATTTTCAGCATCAATAAGGATCCACTCTTTTACGACGGTGGCCTTGTTTGAACTAATTGTCTTGTAACTTAAAGTATCCATCTTATAAATGTTATTCCTTTTCTCTCGAAAAAGGGGTGCAAAGATAGATATTTATAATTACAACACAAATACTATCTGCAAAAAAAAACTAAAACAATCCGATAATCAGGCGGGTATGTGAATTCAAGGCTTTGACTGTCTGCCTACTTTGCCGGCAGTTTTCCGGGATACTCTTTATCAAGGTAGACCCAAAACAGGGGCATAAA
>CAYLTH010000094.1:10742-12972 GCA_964386485.1 uncultured Bacteroidales bacterium
AAGAATTGTTAAAAAACTATAAAACAATATCTTCAATCGCATTATAACCTCCTTTTAATGTGTAATTTAGCCTGCAATTTGATGCAAAGGTACAACAATTCAGGTTTATCTTTCAAGACCGGGTTTCAGAATTCCGAAGCTTATTTTTTATACATTTGCACCCTTACTTGCTGAAACGTACTTGTTCGACTATAAATTTGATGTGTGATGAGAAAAATCATCCTGTTGATGGCACTGCTCCTGCTGAGGATGCTGCCATCCCAAGCCCAGAGCGCTACTGATCTGCGTATCAATGAATTTCTTGTATTAAATGACTCCGGTTATGTAGATGATTTCGGTGTTCACAGCCCATGGATCGAAATTTTTAATTCAGCATATAATTATGTTGATATCGGAGGTTGTTACCTGACCAATGATCTTCAGAAACCAGCATTGTATCTGATACCGAAAGGAGATCCGATCACGTTAATTGCACCGCGTAATTACATTGTTTTCTGGGCCGATAATAAACCGACACATGGCATCCTGCACCTGAATTTCAATCTGGAAAACAGCAAAATGATCGCGCTGTTTGATTCAGATGGCCGGACCCTGATCGACAGTGTTACCCTAACCACTCCGAAACCCGATATTTCGTTTGGCAGAGTTGAGGATGGAGGCCTGATCTGGGGATACCATGAAAAAACCACCCCAAATGCCAACAACCAGACTGAACCACAAGAACTTGGTGCCGAACGTATCATAAAAATCGATCCTTATGGGCTTGGAATGGCTGTTATTGCCATGTCAATCGTGTTTCTGGTTCTCATGATGATTTTCCTCATGTTCAAACAATTCTCCATTTCTGTAGCCCGGAATGAAAAACGAAAAGCCTTAAAAATCAGTTCTCCTGACGACATCGTTGTAACCGAAGAAATGGCCGCAGCCATCGGATTAGCGTTGCATTTATATCAGAAAGACATGGCCGATTACGAAAATCTGGTTCTGACTATTAATAAGGTATCCCGAACATATTCTCCCTGGAACTCAAAACTATACGGAATATCAAAGTGGCCTAAAGCCTTCTGACTCTAACACACTCTATTATGAACGACATTATCAGCTTCCTATCCGACAACCTGGGGCAATTCTTTACCTATACTGCATTTGCCAACTTTACAATAGGTCACATCATCATGATTCTGGTGGGTCTGTCTTTTATTTTTCTGGCTATTGCCAAAGAATATGAACCCCTGCTGCTTGTCCCGATTGGATTTGGGATTCTGATTGGCAACGTTCCGTTCTATCCAGGCCTGAAAATTGGCATTTATGAAAGTGGGAGTGTTATGAATTATCTCTATTTTGGGGTTCTTCAAGGCATTTATCCGCCTTTGATTTTTCTTGGTATCGGGGCTATGACCGACTTTTCCGCATTAATCTCCAATCCGAAACTCATCCTGATCGGAGCTGCTGCCCAGCTTGGAATTTTTGGAGCTTACTCCCTGGCTTTACTCCTTGGGTTTACAGCCTCTGAAGCCGGTGCAATCGGTATTATCGGAGGGGCCGACGGTCCAACAGCTATTTTCCTCGCCTCCAAACTGGCACCCGAATTGCTCGGAGCCATCGCGATCTCAGCCTATTCCTACATGGCGCTGGTTCCGGTAATTCAGCCTCCGGTTATGCGACTGCTAACAACGCCAAAGGAAAGACTAATCCGTATGAAAACACCCCGGGTGGTTTCACGTATTGAAAAGATTCTCTTTCCTATCCTTGGTTTACTCCTTACAACATTCATTGTACCTTCCGGTATGCCACTTTTAGGGTTTTTGTTTTTTGGAAACTTACTGAAAGAAAGTGGAGTTACACGACGTCTTGCCGATACAGCCAAAGGCCCCCTGATTGATATTGTAACCATCCTCATCGGAATTACAGTAGGGGCATCTACCCAGGCAACAACCTTCCTAACTGCCAAATCCGTCGGAATTTTTGCTTTGGGAGCGGTATCCTTTATCGTTGCAACTTTTGGAGGTGTTATGTTCGTGAAATTCCTTAACCTCTTTCTGAAAGAAGGAAACAAAATAAACCCTTTGATCGGCAATGCAGGCGTTTCGGCCGTTCCCGACAGTGCCCGGGTTTCGCAGGTTATCGGACTTGAATACGACAAAACAAATCACCTGCTGATGCATGCCATGGGACCGAATGTGGCGGGCGTAATTGGCAGTGCGGTGGCTGCCGGGGTGCTTTTGAGCTT
>CAYLTH010000095.1:0-3391 GCA_964386485.1 uncultured Bacteroidales bacterium
AGGGTAAATCCGGTCGAGACCATGAGCCAATACACCAAAAGTGACCAATCCGTTATCCAAAGATGCTTTGTGGGCACAGGTGTCAATTCCATAAGCTAACCCACTGATAATAATTACATTATCATCACGTAGTGATTCCAGGAGCTTCCGGCAGACCTCTTTTCCGTATGAAGTAGCGTTGCGGCTTCCTACTACCGACAAAATCCGCTGTCCCTCAGGCAGGCAATTCCCTTTGACAAATAATACCACGGGTGCAT
Organism: uncultured Bacteroidales bacterium; assembly: GCA_964386485.1. Lineage (GTDB taxonomy): Bacteria > Bacteroidota > Bacteroidia > Bacteroidales > CAIXZF01 > CAIXZF01. The sequence continues at coordinate 258 of CAYLTH010000095.1, forward strand.
CAATGCATTGTTTTAGGCGATTTGGATAATTATCTTCTTGAAAATAAAGCGTTTGTATCTGATAGCGGTCAATAAATGCCAGTTCTTTTTCGGCCTGATGCAGTACATTCTGTTTGCTGATACTATTTGCCAGAATATCTCCGATACCTGGAATTCTTCGGAGATTCGTATTCTTTTCTTTAAATACAGCCTGGACACTTCCGCAATACGAAATAAGTTTTTTTGCTGTAATATGTCCAATCCCGGGGATAATGGTTAATCCGATTGCATACATTAATTCTGTTTTTTCCATCTTAATTCGCGCTTCCTGAATTCATATTTATACCTTTATAGATGGATTTCGGGGATCAACTCGGAAGCGAAAATTGATTTTTTTTGAAAAAAACTGTTGTTTTTGGTGTTCTGGATTGGGGTTTAGGTCATGCCAGCAGATCTATACCATTGATAGACAATTTGATAGCGAGGGGTGTATTGGTTATCATTGCCAGCTCAGGCTATGCTCTTGCCATGCTTAAAATTCAATATCCTGATTTACAATTCATTACGCTTCCTTCTTATCGAATAAAATTTGCCAAAAACAACTCAATTATTGCTCCAATAATTTCTCAATTACCACATATACAATATGTTATAAGTCGTGAACATCGTATACTTGAAGAATTTATTTCAGCCCACCCGGTTGATGGTATAATATCAGATAACCGATATGGTTTATGGTCGAAGAAAGTCCCTTCTGTGTTTATCACGCATCAGGTATTTCTAAAAATACCCAAACCTGTTCAGTCTTTTACCGGGCTTGTAAATCAAATTCATCATCGGTTTATCAAACGTTTCAATAGCTGTTGGATTCCGGATTATCCCGGAGATCAGAACCTTTCGGGTGATTTGTCGCATGCTTTTCCGATATCCTTTCCACATGAGTTTATAGGTCCTTTAAGCCGGTTTAATTCAGTTTTTGAAAGCAATTCCAAATTTCGCTATGATGCTGTTGCAGTTTTATCAGGTCCTGAGCCACAGCGGAGTATTTTTGAAGAGATATTACTCAGGCAGATGGCAGATGCAGACGGACAGTTCTGCCTTGTCAGGGGATTGCCGGGGAGTTCCGGAGATCTGATCGGCAGTGCCAATGTAGAGATATTTAATTATCTGAATAATAAAGAGTTGACTTCAATACTGGCGAATAGTAAATTGCTTATTTGCCGATCGGGTTATTCAACATTGATGGATCTTGCAGCCCTTGAGAAGCCGGCAATTCTTGTCCCGACCCCCGGACAGAGTGAACAGGAATACCTGGCTGAATACCATGAACGAAAAGGCCATTTTCACAGGTCTTCACAAAAGTCGTTTCAGCTGAAAACAATGACTGAAGGCATTTCCGCTTTTTCGGGGATTAAAAATCGCATATCTGTGGATTTAAGAGCCAATGCGCTCGATTCCTTTATTGGTAAATTGTGAAAAAAGTGCGACTTTTGCACAGCTTATTTTATTGATCTCAATGCCTGACTTTTTTTCAGCTGAATATATTGTGAAGTTCTTAAAATTCGGTGTTGTCGGACTAACCGGTGTCATTGTCGATTTTGGCTTTACTATTCTGTTTAAGGAAGTTTTTAAAATCCAGAAGTATGTGGCGAATGCCATAGGATTCACGCTGGCGGCTTCTTCAAACTATTATTTAAACCGTATCTGGACATTCGAAAGTACGAACCCGGAAATAGCCCTTGAATATTCAGAGTTTTTATTGATTTCGATGATAGGCCTGGTAATTAACACATTGATTTTGTATGTGTTAGTGAGTAAATTTAAAATGAATTTTTACTTATCCAAGATTTTTGCCATTGGTGTTGTAACCATCTGGAATTTCTTCGCAAATGCTATTTATACCTTTAATTAATTAAAGATTAAGGTGTTTTGGAGAAAAGCCAAAAGGCAGGAGATTTTCAATCCCGTTAATAACCAGGATTTTGCTTTTTTGCGCCTTCATCAGGATCCGGATGGGTTGTTGGGCAAGATGTTCATATTCTGAAATAACCTGCCGGCAGGATCCGCAAGGACTTACAATCTGATCAAGTTCAAATTCATCCGCCTGAGCATAAATGGCCAGTGTGATAATCGGGATCCCGGGAAATTGGGAGGAGGCATAGAAAATAGCTACACGTTCAGCGCACAAACCCGACGGGAAGGCGGCATTTTCCTGGTTATTTCCTGTAATGTATTCGCCATTAAGCAATTGCAGTGCAGCACCTACCCTGAAATGTGAATAGGGTGCGTAGGCATTTATGGAGGCAAGCCTGGCTTTTTCCAGAATTTCACGGTCGTTCGACGATAAAAAGGATTCGTCTTCGAAAATCTGATAGGAAATAGTGAGATGTTGTTCGCTCATATCAACTGTTCTGTTGCTCACCAGCAAAGATAGTTTTTTTGTCGGGACTAATGAATAAGAGAAATGCGAAGAAAAATGCCACAAATGTTACACCATCCTGGGATTCGATTGTATCTTCCACAATCATCGACATGATGATGATCAGAAAAAAGTAAGCAAAGCGGAAATCACGCAATGAATTCATTTTCAGCGGCGGATAAATCAGGCAGAACAGGAATAACATGAGTCCGAATACCCCGAATCCAACCATAATTGATAAAAACTGATTGTGTGATCGCCTTTGCCATTCGGGTTTAAGCTGGCTCTTCATGATCCGGTACTGATCTGTAAACGCCTCATTCATGTCGCCAGTACCAACTCCCATAGGGTGTTGTTTGATGATACCAAGGGAAGCCTTCCAGTATTCAATGCGCATCGTTACCGAATGGCCGCTGGGGTCACCGGTTGTAGTGTAATTTTGAATTTCCCAGCAAATGGCCCGCAAACGTCGGATAATTCTTGGACTATTCGTATTAGAAGCATCTGTTTCACCGGATTCAACCCGGCGAATGTCATCGGTGGTGAGGGTTTTGAATCCATCATAATCTTTTCTCAATCCTTTTGAGGCCATATAGCGGATCAGCACATCTCCAAGGTTCTGCCCGTTGAGGGTTTTGCCGGAATATGGGAGCGAACTGACCTTATTCCATTCTTGTTCAAGTTCAGGCTGGCAAACATAAATCCACAGGTAATGACCATTGACAACATGTTTATT
>CAYLTH010000095.1:3491-9922 GCA_964386485.1 uncultured Bacteroidales bacterium
ATCCCTGTTAATGATTCGAGAAAGTATAAAAATACAACAAACCATATGAGGAGGAGGATAATTCCCGGTCTGTATCCTTTGTGGCTGGAAGTGGGATTAAAATAATACCATATCAGGAGGACAATTGCCAGACAAATATTTAAACTGAGTCGGATATGACTTACGAAAGGGGAGATTTCACGGATGTCGTTGTAAACTCCATTCAAAAGGTAAAAGGTGCTTAAAATCGATGAAAGAAAAACGGACATGATGTAAATACCCAGTATCAGATTGGGCTTAAGCATATTACGGGAAGGAATACTCGAAAAAAGCAGAGGAAGAAGAGCCAATGGGACCTTCGTCCGCAAGTCTTTCAGGGCATAATTAAAATCGGTAGTGTAAAAAAGACCGGCAACATGGAGCAAAAAAAGCAGACTCAAAACAACAGCGGGCCGGTTGGCAATAAACCGCTTCAGTTTCGCAATGATCCCCCCTTCCACTATCCAGTTGCCGAAAATCATGAGCTGACCTACACTCATGCCAAACCGCGACAGGGGAATGCTTCCTGCCAGAATACAAAGTCCAAGCAGATAAACAAAAATGTGAAACTGTGCCCGGGAGATTTTCATGCCGCAGCCAATATAGGATCTTTATTTCTTCTGTTCCTGTTCGGTCGGTTTATAGGTTCCTTGTAGTATCCCGGTGTAAACAGACTGATTGTCAATAATTTCTTTTGCTTTGATGATATCAGGATCTGCTGCAAGGGAGGCTTCAACACGTCCCTTCTGATAATAATAACGGGTCATTATTTCATCCCGTAACAGGGATTTAATTTCTTCCTTATTGATCACTAAATCCTGTGATTTGGTATCGAGCAGTGATTTTTTCAATGCATTGTATTCAGTTTCAATGCCTGCAAAATATTTTTCTTTTTCGGCATTTTTCCGGATATCTTCCAAAAGCTTTTCCGTTGCATTGGTATAATCAGCGTACGGTTTATCCTTCAGAAATTGTATAAACGATTGATACAGTGTTTCATCAACAATAAATTTTCCGGCCGGAGCAATGGAATCGTGTTGTTTTTTAAATTGACTCACAAAATCGAAAATGTAAAATTTGCGCATCAGGTTTTGTGCAATACCACTATATTTTGGCGGATCAAGATAAATATCGGGCATAATTCCGCCGCCATCGTAAACAGTCCGTCCGTTGCGGGTTTTAAAAGCTGTAACCAAAGAATCTGCAATTTTTCCGGCATTTCCTTCACTGTCTTTGTGCGAATAGTCGATTGCCTGTATACAACGGCCACTGGTTATATAATATTTGGCAACTGTAATTTTAAGTTGCGAATTGTATGAAACGGGCAGAACGTTCTGTACCAGGCCTTTACCGTAAGAGCGCTGACCAACAATTACAGCTCTGTCAAGATCCTGCATAGCTCCGGCCAGAATTTCCGAAGCGGATGCACTCATTTTATCAACCAGAAAAACAATGGGAATTTCTTTGTCGATAGGAACCGACATGGTTTTGTAACTTACATTGGCAACAGGCAGACGTCCTTTGGTACTTACAATCAGCTGATCTTTTTCAACGAAGAGGTTGGCAATATTTACGGCTTCATTTAACAATCCGCCTCCATTTCCGCGAAGATCAAAAATCAGGGCCTTTAACTTCCCGGTATCTTTCATTTTCTGGAAGGCAGATTTAACTTCTTCGGTTGCTTTTTGGGTAAAGCCGTTTAGTTTCACATAACCAACATGGTCGTTCAGCAGGCCGCTGTATGGAATATTCTCAATCTGAATATTTTCGCGGTCGATACTTACTTCTTTTATGGTTTCTTCCCGTTTGTATTTGAGACGGATAGCGCTTCCGGGTTCTCCTTTAAGGATGTTGCTGATATCATCAATGGAGCGGTTTTTTGTTGAATTTCCGTTGATTTCCAGAATGATATCACCGGCAAGCAATCCGGCTTTATCGGCTGGAGAACCTTGATACGGTTCGGTTACCATGATCAGGTTGTCGCGTTGCTGGATCATAGCGCCAATTCCGCCATACTGCCCGGTAGTCATGAAGCGGTAATCTTCAATTTCGGATTCAGGGATGTAATTTGTGTAAGGATCGAGGGTTGCCAGCATGGCATCGATGCCCTTTTTCATCGTAGTACCCGGATTGATCTCATCTACATAATTGATATCCAGCTGTTTGTAGATGCCGGTGAAAATTTCTATATTTTTGGATACTTCAAAAAGATTGTTCGACTGGCTCTTGAGTAACGGGGTGAATACCAGGATAAACAGAACAGTTAAAAGCGATAGTTTTTTCATCATTGGATAGAATCTTAAATGCATTAAGGGACTGGATCATAACCACTTCCACCCCAGGGACCGCAAGAAATTACACGTTTGATTGTCAGCCAGCCGCCTTTAAACGGACCGTGTTTCCGGATGGCTTCAATGCCATAGGCTGAACAACTTGGGGTATAACGACAGGATGGCATGAGGTAAGGCGATATCAGGTATTGGTACATCCTGATAATCAGGACAAAAAACTTACTGAGTATCTTCTTCATAGGTGTGGCATAAACGTTCAAGAATAGTTTTTATTTTATGATCCGTTTCCGAATAATCGATAGGTGTATTTCCCAGAAAAATCACACTGAAGTAGATGCTTGCTGAATATTTTTTGCAGGTTGGGAGCAGGAGGAATTTATTGTGCCGGTAAGCTTCCCGGATGAGTCGTTTAATCCGGTTCCGCCCGACAGCAAGTTTGATATTTCGTTTCGGAACTGTTATAAGGATTTGTGCTTCAGGCTCTTCTGCTGTTTTTTCAATGCAATAAACAACCCGGAAGGGATACACAATAAAGCTTTTGCCTTTTTTGAAAATTTGTTCAATGCGCTTTTTGATGTATAACCGTTCGTGCTTGCCAAAGCTTTCCGTTGCCGTCACGCTTATTTTTTCTTGCAGGTCTTTTCGAGATATTGCTCCAGAGCCATTGTCATGGAAGGAGCTGTTTTTGTGGGTGCCTGAATGTTTAGTGTCAGACCGGCATCTTTAACGGCTTTGGCCGTGGAAGGGCCTACTGCACCGATTAGCATTTCACCCTGAGTGTAATCCGGGTAATTTGAAAACAGGGATGCAACCCCGGCCGGACTGAAGAAGACAATCAAATCATATGCATGCAGATCAATTTCTTTCAAATTGGAAGCCACTGTTTTGTATATAGTAGCTTTGGCATATGTTACGCCCAGTTTCTCAAGGGTTTTGGGGATATCTCCTTTGGCAACATCTGAGCAGGGAAGAAGGTATTTTTCTGTTTTATGTTTCTTGATAACATCCACCAGGTCATTGAAATCCTGTTTTCCATGGAAAATTTTACGTTTCCTGTATTGAATGTATTTTTGAAGATAAAAGGCCGTTGCTTCCGTTGTACAAAAATATTTCATTGTATCCGGCACATCAAACCGCAGTTCTTTGGCCATACGGAAATAGTGATCAACTGCATTCCGACTGGTGAAAATTACGGCCGTATAATCTTCAAAATGAATACGGTCCTTGCGAAAATCTTTCGATTCAACGCCTTCAATTTTAATAAACTTAAAAAAATCAACCTTAATGTTGAATTTCTTTCCTATCTCAACATAGGGAGACTTTTCCGATTCTGAAGGCTGTGGCTGAGAAACCAGGATACTTTTAATCTTCATTGGCGATCGTGTTTCTTCCTTTTTTTTGGCGTGCAAAATTAGACAAAATATTATTCCATTCGAATAATTTGTGACAATTTCAGCAATACAAGGATTGGAAGGATCTCAATGCTGATGAAAAAGGTCAACATGTAGACAACAGAATACCGGGCTTCCTTGAATCCGATCAGTAAACCGCGCACGAGACGATACAGGAATGCTCCTGCTAAAATGCTCAGGCTTAACAACAAAAAGACAGCAGATCCATTAAATACCAGTAATATGAGCAGCGGGATAAGCATGATGCCTTCAACCAGATTGAAAACGTAATGGGTCAGAACATATTCGGAGGTAAGTTCATAGGTCTTGAAAATTTGTCCGGAAATATGGAGTGCCAGCATTTTTAAGCCATAAAGAATTAAGGATACCAATAGAAAAAAACCATACAAAAGGAGATTTCCAAAGGGACTGTCTGGTATGGGAATAAATGGATAGCGGTAATTTATTTCAAAAAACAAAAGAGGGATGGCCAATATGAAAATCAGAAACAGGTTGACAGAGATACGTTCATTGTAAACATCTCCTGCTCTTACCAGTTGATTGTAATACCGGGCACTCAGAAAGGCCTGAAAAACCTGACGAAGCCTTTTTTTGAAATAATACCGGGTCCATGCCAGCAACAAAATGCATATAAACAAGATAATAAATGCCCATTCTTTCTGACGGGAAGGGCGGATATTTGGCTGGATCTTCCTGACTGCCAGTTCATGTGGAGCATAAAAGGCAGGTTCTTTTGCCGGAACAGAACTGTTCGAAAAATAATTTGCCAGCGAATCGTTGACCAGAACGGAATGCCTGACGGGTTCAGGCTGAACAGTTTCGGCCGGAAGGATGAAAGGAGGCCGCATCGGCAGGCTGTCCTGAGCTGAAAGGCAGGTGACAAAGCCAAAGAAAAACAAAAAAAGATTGGCTGCACGAAACAGCCAATCCTTAGGCACAAACAGCAAGCAAAGCGCAAGTTTCGTCAAAGCCAGAATTAAAGAGAATATAAAATTCCGAAATTAAGACCCAGAAAACTTGTGTTTTTCGTTTCAATACCGTCTTTCTTTTCGGCCGTAAATATCATGTCATATTTGAGGGCAAAATGAAGATTCAGGTTATCTGAAATAGAGTACATAAACCCGGCATTGGGAGCGATTCCAAATTTCGTCAGTTTTTCAACAACCTCATTTGTAAGCATCAGGGTGTCAAAATCCATCGGATTTAATGGGTTTTGAATAATTGTCAGGATGTCAAAAGTATATTTGGAGTTAATCCCGAATAAACCGATACCCATGCCAAGAAAGGGTTTGAAAGCTCCATCCGATAAATAAAAGCTTCCTTTGGCAAGAACCGGAATAATGTTGGAATGTCCGTCTCCAACAACCACTTTATCGTATTTAAAACTGTAGAAACCAGTATTGAGTCCGACCGAAAGCTGAGGTGTAACAAAATATTCAGCTTCTACATTCAGCCCGATTCCACTCTTGGCGGCATCTCCAAAATCGCCCAGAGGAACACCAACAAACAAGCCGCCACCAAAGGCCATGGTCATATCTTTGCCGCCACGTTTACCTTTTTTGCCTTTTTTGCGTCTTTTTTTGCGTTTTTTCAAAGCTTCAGTTACTTCATCAGAGGCTGATAAACCGGGGAGATAACTATTCGCGGCTTTTGGTTTGAACATCATCTGGGCATCTGCCGGGTCAAACATAAATAGCGCCAGCAATAAAAAGAGGAGGAATTTTTTCATAGGTTCATTTATTGAATCAGGGTGATAACAGGTAACAAATATGAGAAAAAAATTTCAATTGAAACCTTCTGGTCATTTTTTATTTGCCGGAAGTTTAAATATTTTTTGAAAATGCAGTCGCTGTGCATCATTAAGCTGGTCTGAAAAATGCATTGAGGTATAAGTCTTGTTTTCAGGGGAACATTCTTTACAATGCCATCTGAAAACCAGATTATCCGGATAAGCCTGTACCAGCGGCACTCCATACCGGCATGAAACAGCAGGCTCATGTTCGAGTTCGGCATAAATCTTCATGAGGAAATACCGGCTCTCGGTCCGCAGAATTTCATCCTGCGACAGGGTACATTGTTTTAAATACTGCAGGCCCCTGTTTTTATCGGCATTAATTCCAAATAAACTCAAGGGATTGAAAATGCCAAATCGGTTGCCGGCTTCAGCCATAAAATAGTCGAATAATCCCTGCGTCAGCTTAAAGGGTTCATAGGTTTCTACGTCCTTTTTTCCGGATCTGATAAGCCCAGCTGCTTCATTGAGTTGCTCCAGAACACTGATATAGCGGCCTTTAAAAAGAGCATAGCGCGAACTCAGTGAATACACAATGATTTTGCAGAAGATCCCTTCCCGTTCGGGCAGTTTCGCTGCTTTATTTAATGCAATCTCCAACTCTTCCCCGATCTTCGTTCCATGTTCCGGTCGGGAATCGCCTGAAATGATCATCCACCAGTGATATTCAGCCTGCAGAACATGGCCCCAGGGAGATTCCGGAAACCGACGCTTTAACTGGCTTGCATTCTCTTCACATGATTTGAACTTGAAATCATACAAATGTTTGAAACCACTGTAAAACAAACGATTCACTTCCGGGTTCCCCAAATAAGTAATCTGCTGTTTCTCCTGGGCATTCAGGTTAAACATGTATAGAAATAAAAAGGAAATAATTAGAATGGGTCGCACCTGGATGTTTTTCGGAGCAAAAGTAAG
>CAYLTH010000095.1:10022-12703 GCA_964386485.1 uncultured Bacteroidales bacterium
GTCACTTTTTTCGCTACTTTTGCACAAACATTGACAATTTATCCATGAAACTGACTAAAATCCTTCTTTTCCTTCTTGCCTCGTTTATTTTAAGCAGCTTTTCTCCGGCTCCGTCAAAAATAAGCCTGAAAATGGAAGCAAAAATGCTCAATAAAGGCAAAGCCATGACAATCAATGCCGAAATTTATTACCAGTTTGATCAGGGGAAAATGTTAACACGATATTTGCAACCACTTGATTATATGTTTTTTACAAATAATAAAGGCGAAGCAAAGGTGTATTATCCCGCCAGCAACGAGGTGATGACCCGCCAAAGTGCCGAGTTTGATTCGGAAAAAGGACTTTTATACTTTTTCCTTTCAAACAAACTCAGTGACCTGGGTCTGGGTGAAATGGGGTTTAAAATCACCGATACCCGGTTCGAAGACGGTCTGGTAGTGTCTACCTACTTCCCACCCAATGAATTACTGAACTATTATTCGAAGGTTCAACTGGTGCATGAGAGCTATAAACCCATCTACATTGCCTGGTATGGTCCAAAAGAAAAGCTCATCAAAAAGATTTACTACTATGAATATACCTCCTATGCCGACTTTGCACTCCCGCTTAAAGTTGTTGAAATAGGATATGCCGGAAATGGTGACTCCACAATCACAAAAATGACCTATTCCCAGGTTAAAACCGGTGCCAGTGCCAACAGCTCATTTTTTAATTTTAAAATTCCGGTGAATGCCAAGGTTAAAAAACTCTGATTTTGTTCTGATTTTTCTGATGTTTTTTCCTGCTATTGTTTTTTGTCAGTCGGGTAAGCCATTGTCCGACAATGAATTAATTCTGAATGCTTCTTTTGAAAAGGAGGAATACCACAATCATACAGCGCCATTTCTGTTCGTTCACAGCCACAATATTTTGTTGCGCTATAATCCCCTGAGTCTGGGTTTGGGTTCGGCCATGTTTGTTTATCAGAATGTGATTTCCCGCCAGTTTAGTGCCGGATGTCTGTATAGCCCTTCCTGTTCCGAATACAGCAAACGGCTTATTTCCGATTTCGGACTGGTGAAAGGAGTGTTTCTTTCGGCCGACCGCATCTCCCGTTGCAACCGTATTTCGGCCACGGATATCAGACCCACTGATCTTGATCCGCGTTTGCGTAAGGTGCGCGAAACCACTTCGATCTACAAAGTACACTGAATATGCGATTCCGGCTGGTAATACTTCTGATGTTATTGTCATTGCTGCGTTTTCTGCCTGCCAGGAGTCAAACTGTTTCCGATTCTGCCGATCCCCTGAACCTGGGATTCATTCACTACCTGATCGGTCGGGAGGACTATAAGGAAGCCGTTTTCATGTTGAATAAAAAGCTAAACCAACCCAGGCTTCAAAACGGGAATGCTGATACACTGCATCATTTGCTGGGATGGTCTTATTATTCGATGAAGGAACTGGACCAGTCGACTGTTCATTTTTTACAGGTTAATCCCTCATCTCCCGGATATTACAAATGTCACTTATTTGCTGCGTATAATACTGTATACAAAGGAGATACATCAGCTGCACTGGCTTTGCTGAATACGATTATTCCGGATACCGGCTGGCAAACCGAGCTTCTTGTTTTTCAGAAGGCCGGTATTTGTTTGCTGAAAAGGGATATTCCCGGATTTGAAAGGTTGGGGAAAGGTTTTACTAAGCAGGTTTATGCGCTGGAGCAGGAGGAAGAACGATTCAGACTGATTGCCGATAAAATTTCGGAACGCCGTAATAAATCCATGACGCTGGCTGCTCTGATGTCGGCAGTAATGCCGGGAAGTGGTAAAATTTATACAGGGAAAACAGGAGAAGGGGTTTCATCTTTTCTGATTGTTGCAGCCCTCGGTCTTGTTACCTGGGAAAATTACCGGAACGATGGCTTGTCAAATTACAAAACGATACTGGCCGCTTCGGCACTGAGTGTGTATTATATAGGAAATATCTGGGGGAGTGCTTTGGCGGCACATCGTCAGAATCAACGTTTTAACCATGAAATTAATCAACGGATATTGTTTGATCTTCATATTCCTCTGCGCAGTATTTTCAACTGATGCACAGGAATCCGGAGGTATTTCCGGGATGAAGTTGCTGGCTGAGGCGGATTCGCTGTATCAGCGGCAGGAGTATTATGCCGCCTCTGTGGCGTATGAGCAGGTTTGTTATTATTCGGAGAGTCCGGAGCAAAGTGCCTCAGCCATTCTGAAAAAGGCCGCTTGTCTGAAACAAGGTGGCGAATTCGCAATGGCTGCCAAACGACTTTCTGAAGTTGGTGTTTTCGGGATCTCCGACAGTCTGGCATTCCGGGTGCAATATCAATCGGCATTTTGTTATTATCTGGCGGCTGATTTTCTAACCGCATCGGCCCGTTTGAAGAATCTCGCCTTTCGCTTTCCGCAGCCGGCTTACCTTTCCGAAGTTGCATTTCTACATACGCTGGTTTGGAATGAGTTACAGGAGTATGATTCGGCCGCAGTCAGCGCTCAGCGGTATATCCGGCTGATGACCCTGGATAAAGGGGTGGAGGACAGCCTGATGCAGGAAGTTCAAACGATGTATTCGCAAAAAAACAGGCCTAAACTCAAAAGCGCCACCAGATCAGAGTGGTTTTCCCGCATCATTCCGGGTTTAGGTCAGACCTATCTGGGATATCCCGG
>CAYLTH010000096.1:0-12658 GCA_964386485.1 uncultured Bacteroidales bacterium
GGTCCGTTCCGATCCTGCAGAAAGGCTGCCACTTTGCGTTCGGCATAGGTCGAATACATGGCCACCAGAAGGGTTATGCCCAGAATGATGAATAAAAAAACGATCTTATAGATGATTTCCCAGCTTTCCATGCTATTCTTCCGGTTTGGGATTATTTTTATTGATAAACTCGTACTGATTCTGACTGATTACTGAATTATGCCTGATTTTTCTCGGGCCTTCAATGATCCAGTCGGTTGTTTCTTTTTTCTCAAAACGGCATTCATTGCAGATGAATTCTTCGACTTCTCCAAATTCATCTTTACGACCTGTCACCCGTAAAATGTCATTTCCGGCCATCCACAGTGCTACTTTTCCGCTGCATTTCTGACAATTCCGGTGGGCATCCATCGGTTTTGTAAACCAGACGCGGCTTTTAAAGCGGAAGGTTTTATCAGTCAGTGCCCCCACGGGACAAACATCAATGACATTGCCGGAAAAGTCATTGTCGATAACATTCTCGATATAGGTGCTGATTTCGGCTTTGTCCCCTCTGAACAGGATCCCATGAACTCGTTTATCCGTTAGCTGATCTGCTGTATAAACACAACGATAGCAGAGGATACAGCGGTTCATGTGCAGCTGTATTTTATCCCCGATATCAATCCTTTCGAAGGTTCGTCTTTCTTCTTCGTAGCGTTGGGCAGAAACACCATGGGCAAACGACAGGTTTTGCAGGTCACATTCGCCAGCCTGGTCACATACCGGGCAATCAAGCGGATGATTAATCAGGAGAAATTCGACAATGGCTTTACGGGCATTGAGCACTTCGGGGGATGTGGTATTTTCAACCACCATTCCATCCTGAACCTGAGTTGAACAGGACGCAACGAGTTTTGGAACAGGTCGCTGGTCTTTAGCGGAGGATTGGCTAATCTTTACCAGACAGGTTCTGCACTTACCACCGCTTCCTTTTAGTTTGGAGTAATAGCACATCGCGGGAGGCACAATTTTCCCTCCGATCTGTCTGGCTGCATTCAGAATCGTGGTGCCGGGTTCAACCTGCACTTCGATGCCATCGATGGTTACTTTATATAAGGACATTTCTGTAGGCTTACATGTTTTTCAAATTCTTCCCTGAAGTGCCGCACTGTACTTCTCACAGGCCAGGCAGCTGCATCTCCGAGCGGGCAGATTGTATTACCTTCAATATTTTTGGCCACATCTGTCAGCAGATCGATATCCGACATTTTTCCATGGCCTTCTTCGATGCGGTGGAGGATTTTTTCCATCCATCCGGTTCCTTCGCGGCAGGGACTGCATTGTCCGCAGGATTCTTCATGATAGAACCGGGCAAAGGTAAGCAGGTTTTTAACCACACAGGTTGTTTCATCCATCACGATAAATCCGCCTGAACCCAACATGGTTCCGCTTTCGAAACCACCTTCTGCCAGGGATTCATAGGATAAGAGACGGGTTTCTCCTTTTGCTGTTTTTAGTATTAACTCAGCAGGGAGGATAGGGACAGAAGATCCTCCGGCAACAACTGCTTTCAGCTTTCTGCCCTGAAGAATACCGCCGCAATATTCATGACTGTAAAGAAAATCTTCGACAGGAAGACCGAGCTCAATTTCATATACACCGGGTTTATTGATATGACCACAGGCTGAAATAAGTTTGGTCCCGGTACTTCTTCCGATACCGATGCGGGAATAGGCTTCGCCGCCATTGTTAACAATCCAGGGAATGCTTGCCAGAGTTTCCACATTATTCACAACTGTGGGGTTTCCGTATAATCCCTGAACAGCCGGGAATGGCGGTTTGATCCGGGGATTCCCGCGTTTTCCTTCAAGCGACTCAATTAAAGCCGTTTCTTCCCCACAGATATAAGCTCCTGCACCCGGATGAACATATAAATCGAGGTCAAAACCGGATCCCAGAATGTTTTTACCTAGGTAGCCTGCAGCATAGGCTTCCTGAATGGCTTTTTCGAGGATCCGCAAAACATAAAATAATTCACCACGGATATAGATAAAGCTTTTATGAGACCCCAGGGCATAGCTCGAAACGATCATTCCCTCGATCAGCAGATGGGGATTCCGTTCCATAAGGTAACGATCCTTGAATGTTCCGGGTTCGCTTTCATCGGCATTGCAAATGAGGTAATGAGGCTTCCCGGGGGTATTATACAGAAAACTCCATTTTAAGCCTGTAGGGAAGCCGGCACCGCCTCTGCCGCGTAAGCCTGAAATTTTTACTTCGGTGGTTACCTGATCAGGAGAAAGTTCTTTCAGGGTCTTTTTCAATGCAGAATAACCCCCGGTTTTTTCGTAAACCCCTATAGTAGTGAGATCCGGAACGTCGATATGTTCGGTTAATATTTTCACGCCCATACTATTTATAGGGATTTTGATGCGAAACTTTCTGATCCGACTTAAACTGGTCTACCAATTTGTCAACTTTTTCAATATTCAGGTTTTCATGGTATTCGGTACCTACCTGAATTACCGGTGCATTTCCGCAAGCTGCCAGGCATTCGACTGTTTTAATGGTAAACATGCCGTCTGAAGTGGTTTCGCCTGGTTTAATCTGAAGTTTGGTCTCCAGATGTTTCAAAATATCTTCTGCGCCGCGGAGCCAGCAGGGACCCGTGTGACAAACTTCAATAACACATTGTCCAACCGGTTTCAGGTTAAACATTGAATAAAAACTGGCTACTTCATATACTTCTATGGGTTGAATTTCAAGAATAGATGCAATGTAGTCCATGGTATCCGGACTGAGCCAACCTCCAAATTCAGATTGAGCAATATGCAGCAGGGGTATCAGTGCCGATTTTTGCCTTCCTTCCGGATAGCGTGCAATAATGGTGTTGACCAGCGCAAGGCTTTCAACACTAAAACGGGGTTTATCAGGGGTATTCGTGTTCATTTTCTTTACTAATTAAGCATCCAGTTCTCCGGCAATGACATTCATACTGCTCATTGTCAGAACAGCATCCGACAGCATCGCTCCTTTGACCATCTCCGGAAAAGCCTGGTAATAAATATAACAGGGTCTGCGAAAGTGCAGCCGGTAAGGAGTTCGACCACCGTCACTTACCAGGTAGAAACCGAGTTCACCGTTTCCGCCTTCAATGCAATGATATACTTCGCCTTCCGGGATTGGAATTTCGCCCATTACGATTTTAAAGTGGTAGATAAGCGCCTCCATGCTATTGTAAACCAATTCTTTAGGTGGAAGATAGTAATCCGGGGCATCCGCAAAATAGGTCGTTTTGTCATCCATTTTCTCAAGCTTTTCGATGGCCTGACGAATGATGCTAAGGCTCTGCCACATTTCTTCCTGACGCACCATAAACCGGTCGTAGGTATCTCCGTTTGTTCCAACCGGAATAATAAAATCGAAATCTTCGTAGGAAGAATAGGGATTCATTACCCGGACATCGTAATCCACACCACAGGCACGAAGGTTGGGTCCGGTAAAGCCATAATTCAGTGCTTTTTCGGCCGGGAAGCTTCCCACATTAATGGTGCGATCCATAAAAATGCGGTTACGAACCAGCAGGTTTTCGTATTCTTTCAGCACTTTTGGATAATGCTCCAAAAATGCATGAATTTTGGTCCAGGCTTTCGGGTTGAAATTCCGCTCGAAACCACCGATACGCCCCATATTGGTTGTTAAGCGGGTTCCACAGATTTCTTCATATATTTCATAAATCTTTTCACGTTCCTGAAACATGTAAACAAATCCGGTAAGGGCACCGCTATCCACTCCGATGACACTGTTGCAGATATTATGATCCGCAATACGGGCCAGTTCCATAATAATAACCCTCAGGTAATCAACTCGTTTCGGAATTTTTATACTCAAAAGTTTTTCGGCTGCCATGTGCCATCCCATGTTGTTGAGGGGTGAAGAACAATAATTCAGTCGGTCGGTAATCGGAGGAATCTGATAAAATGGTCTGCGTTCGGCCAGTTTTTCGAAGGCACGGTGTATATACCCGATGGTTTGTTCGGTTTTTACAATAAACTCCCCATCCATGGTCATAACATTCTGGAAAACGCCATGCGTAGCCGGGTGAGTCGGACCGAGGTTCAGGGTGTTGTACTCCCGGTGTTCTTCGCCGCTTACCTGGTCACCTTTCAGTGAATCAATATAGTTTTCTTCGGTGTTCATAATTTATTCTCATCAACGACCGAACATGCGGTCATTCTTGTCTTCACGGGTCTGATCCTCGAGTGGGAATTCCTTACGCAGCGGAAATCCTTCAAAATCATCCACATTTAAAATTCGTTTCAGGTTGGGGTGTCCGGTAAAAATGATCCCGAAAAAATCCCAGGTTTCGCGTTCCATCCAGTTGGCTGTTTCCCAGATATTGGTAGCTGTGGGAAATACAGGATCTGAAACAGGCGTAAAGCATTTAATCCGGATCCGGTGATTATTTCTAAAGCTGTGCAAGTGATAAACAACTCCCAGTCTGGGTTCCGGTTCAGGGTAGTGAATGCCACAAAGTGTTGTTAAAAAGTTGAATTGGAGGTCCTGGTTGTAATAGAGGAAGGATAAAATCTCATTAATTCTTTCCTTTTTTACAACGGCCACAACCATATCATAGGACTGTTCAAAGGAAATAACACAATCACTGAATGATTCGAGCATTTTCTCTTTGAAGAGGTCATCCTGTTTTTTATTCTTTTCAAACATTATTCAATGTTGTATTTGTGAAGCAAATCTTCATATTCCTTTGAATAGCGACGTCTGAATGTTTCTTTGCCAATCAGATCCTGTATCCGCATAATCCCATCAATGATCTGTTCGGGGCGGGGTGGACATCCCGGTACATATACATCTACCGGAATGATGCGATCAATACCCTGTAAAACACTGTATGTGTCAAAAATACCTCCACTCGAAGCACAGGCACCAACTGATAAAACCCATTTGGGTTCTGCCATCTGCACATAAACTTCTTTCAGAATCGGGCCCATCTTTTTGGCAATGGTTCCCATAACCATCAGTAAATCACTTTGTCGTGGGGAAAAACTTAACCGCTCGGATCCAAACCGTGCCAGATCATAATGTGCCCCCATGGTGGCCATAAATTCAATACCACAACATGACGTGGCAAAGGGAAGAGGCCAGATAGAATTCTTTCTGGCTAAACCGACTGCCTGTTCAAATGAGGTAACAAAAAATCCTTTTCCGATTGTTCCTTCCGGTGCTTTAACATAATCTACCATCAAATCCTCCTGCTCCGGGCTCAGTTTTTTACTGATCCCACTTAAGTGCTCCTTTCAGTATAATATATACAAAACCCATTAGTAAAAGTCCAAGGAAAACCAACATTCCGATAAATCCTTCTGCTCCGAGTGCCCTGAAATTCACAGCCCAGGGATACATAAATATCACTTCAACATCAAATAACACAAAAAGGATGGCGATCAAAAAATATTTGACTGAAAAAGGGCTTCTTGCATTCCCCATGCCTTCGATTCCGCATTCAAAGTTTTCGAGCTTGGCCTTTGATTTTCGTAAAGGTCCAAGCCAGTGTGTAAGCAACATAGTAGTGATGACGAAACCCAATACAATAAAGGATTGCATCATTATCGGTAAATAATCCTGTGGCATAAACTGGTTTTGTGAATGCATTAACAACAATTAAGCTGAAAATGTTTGTAAATATATCGAAATTCAGGAAAATTAAGAAAAATTTAACGATTTAATTCTGAGGTGCCCGAATTACAGGCGCATCGTCAGGGCAACGGCTTTTTTTTGCTGTAAAATCAGGCCTTCCGGATGAATTAACCGGAAATTCAAAATATAGATTCCTTGCGGCAATATCCTGCCTGACGGGTCACAACCATTCCAGAAATAGTGGAAGTCAGTACCCATGAGCTCATTTTGTAAAATAGTCGCCACACACATTCCCGCATCATTAAAGACATCAACCATAGCCTGGTATCCGGGAACAGATAAATGAAATGATATATCAAGCTGATCCTGATAACCATCATTATCCGGTGAAAAAACAGCCGGTTCGGCCTGAATTTCCACCTGAACTGTATCTGCCGGAGAATACTGGGAATTCATAAATGCAGGGGTTGCATATCCTGCTGATGTGGCGGCTGAATGCCAGGAAGATTTTTCCCGGGAAGGCAAATCCGGACTAATTTTTTCCAGGGAAACCCCTGCAGTATTGGCCAGCATGGGATGGTGCCATGTGTTGCTATAATACACAGAATCAATTACTTGTTCATTAACATCAAGCAAATACAATTCATCCTCTTCATTGAGGAGCGAAGGAAACGATGTCGTTTTCTCAAAACCTGCTGGATTGCTTGTTTGCCAGGCTGATTTTACCATGTCGGGCTCCTCTGTTAAAACCAGATATCCGTCGGGAAGAATCTGGCGGCCTTCTGTCGATAAAACCTGCAGAACATCCCATTTTTCGGGATCCACACCCGGTTTTGCAATGAGCAGATCTTTCAGATCGATCGTTTTTTCAGACCGGTTGTACAATTCAATGAACTCAGCGCCATAAATTCCGGGGTCAAACATGATTTCGTTGATGATGATATCACGGTTATCAGGAAGTTCCGGAACACCGATTTCGTATGTCATCAGATTTTCCAGGATATTCCCTGCACAATCCCTCATTAAACCCGATATTTCAAGGGTATAACGAATTCCGGTTACCAGCGGGACTTCTAATTCAAGCGAAATCCTGTTAAATGTTTTTGAGCTGAAAGATGCAAAGAGGGGATTCCCAATACCCGGACTTATTGCATAAATTTCAGGTTTTGAGATGTCGAGACTGTCCATCTCTTCCGAAAAGTATATTTGCAGGTGCGTTTCATCTTCCACAACAACTTTTCGAATAAGCGGCGGGCTTAAATCCGGATTTGATTGGTAAACAGAATTGATCTTCCCGGGTGTTCCTCCCCGCGGATCAACAGAGGAAGTCCAGTTTTCCTTTTCTCCACAGGGATTCATCGGATCAATCTGCTCGAGTGAAAAGCCCCCATCTGCCTTTATCGAATTCTGATGCCATTCCGGATTCCATGTGACGACAGAGATCAAATGGTTGTGCTCATTCACAAGACGAATCGTACTTCCCGAATTCGACAATGAAAACGACGACAAGCCTTTTACCTGACCATAATTCATCATAAATGCGGTGTAATTTATGTGACATAACACCATATATGCATGGGATTGAATTTCGCATTCGGGGATTTCAACCGGGTTATCCGAAGTATAAAGTTTCCAGCCGCGGAGCTGGATCGGAAATGCACTTCGGTTGTATAATTCGATATACTCAACAGGAGGCAAACCTGTCTGCGGTTCAGGGTCAGCCATGATCTCATTGATGACAAGATCAAACTGCCGGATAGGATGATACACAAATTCCTTAAGGATAAGGGGTGATATATTATTGTTCAGGTCAGTAATGTTTCTGATTGATAATGAAAGAATTGTATCTGTCGGGAAATCAACATGAAAGATCAAGGTAGTTGAAGTTCCACTTAAAGTATCTGCAATGCATTGTATGGGAAGTCCGATGCCATAATTGACCATAAAATTGTCCGGATCTGTCAATGCAGATTCAAGTACCGGTTCATCAAAAACCAGTTGAATACGGTAATCATCCAGGGTAATTAATTGCTGCAATTCCGGCGGATTCACATCCTGATAAATATGCCTGATTTCAACCTCATCGAAGTAGAATTTTGTGGCATTGCTGCTGGTATGAGAACAGAAAAAACCAAAAATACCGGCTGAATTGAAGGTATTATCCGTAGCTGAAGCCAGCAGCGAAAAATTTTGTCCGCCAAGAGGATCGGCATAGACCTCAAAGAGTCCGGAAGCAGTTCGCAACACGCGAATCCGGAGCGTGAATGAAGCCGCAACCATGGCATCCGGACCGCGGCAGAGCGAAGTATGAATATCCCCGTCCTGCCGGAAAAGTTCGACAGCATCGGCACTTCCGGCTTCTCCCAGTTGCAGGTAATAGCCATGAAGGTTGGCTGTAAGATCAGCCTGATCCGACATCAGGTAAATGCGTGTAAAATTCGAGCCCGACGGACTGAAGGTGCATTTCACCCAAATAAGCCATTCAAGGCTGTCGGTCAGATTCTGCTCTGTAACCAATACAGCCGTATCATTCCCTGTGGATTTCAGGTGCAACTGTTTGGCTGTATTCACCTCGAATTTCAGACTGTCGCCTGTCCAGACGGGATCCTGATTAAAGTTCCCATCCGAAAAATCATCAAAAACCTGGGCATTGATATTTCCAACAATCAACATTCCCAACCCCCACAAAATCAATCTCCCATTCATGTTTTTACGTTTTATTCTATAAATTCAAAATCCATTTGTTTTCGTGCCAGATCAATTCTTTTTATAATAATTTCGACCGGATGACCGAGTTTGTATTCTTTTCCGCTCCGGCTTCCTACCACTTTATAATTGTCTTCGTCGAGATAGTAATAATCGTCCTGCAAACTGCGGAGTGAAACCAGTCCTTCGCCTTTGTTGATATCCAGTTCGACATACATACCCCATTTACTGACCCCGGAAATCAGGCCGGAGAAGCGTTTCCCGATTTTATCGGCGAAATATTCAACTTGTTTTAGTTTAACAGATGCTCTTTCGGCATCAGCAGCATTTTTCTCCATTTCGGAGGAATGTTTGCATTTTTCTTCATAATCGGCCTCATTCACCGAAGGTTTTCCTTTCATATACGCATCCAGCAGGCGGTGAACCATGAGATCCGGATACCGGCGGATGGGCGATGTAAAATGGGTATAATAGGAAAAGCCCAGTCCGTAGTGGCCGATATTGTGTGTTGAATAAACGGCCTTTGACATGGTCCTGATGGCAATGGTTTCGATCATATTCTCCTCGCCTTTGCCGGCAATGGTTGTAAAGAGTTCATTGAAGGATTCAGACAGGGTTTTCCGCGAACTGGTCCGGATCCCATATCCCAGTTTTTTGAGAAATTCGGAGAACTGATTCAGTTTTTCCGGGTTCGGGACATCATGAATACGGTATACAAAAGTTTTCGGGGCAGCCTGGCCTTTTTTGAGGCCAATTTTTTCGGCGACTTTCCGATTGGCCAACAACATAAAATCTTCAATCAGCCGGTGCGAATCGTTTTGTTCTTTGATAAATGCCTCGATCGGGCGGCCTTTTTCATCCATCACAAATTTTACCTCCCGCGACCTGAAATTGATGGATCCTTTTTTAAACCGCTCGGCCCGTAACTTACTGGCCAATTGATGCAACAACAGGATTTGTTCCATATTATCGCCCGGTTTGCCTTCGAGAATTTCCTGAACTTCCTCATAGGTATATCGCCGGTCGGAACAAATAACAGTGCGACCATACCATTCATTGAGTATTTCGGCATTGTCGTTCATTTCAAAAACCGTTGAATAACAAAGTTTTTCTTCATTTGGCCGGAGTGAACACACATTGTTGGATAATTTCTCGGGCAACATCGGAAAGGTACGGTCGACAAGGTATACAGACGTGCCGCGTTCATAGGCTTCCTTATCAATAGGGCTTCCGGGTGTTACATAGTGTGAAACATCAGCAATATGAACCCCGATCTCCCAATTGCCATTGCCCAGTTTCTTCAGCGACAGGGCATCATCAAAATCCTTGGCATCTTCGGGGTCGATGGTACAGGTAAATACATCGCGAAAATCACGACGGAGTGCGATTTCGGCAGGGGAAACCTGCATGGGAATTTTCTCTGCTTCTTTTTCCGAGGCCGGGGTGAAGTGCAAGGGAAAATCATAATACGTCAGGATGGAATTCATTTCCACTTCATTTTCACCCGGCTTGCCTAAAACCTGAATGATTTCACCGATGGGGTTTTTACTCTGCTCGGGCCATTCGGTAATGATGGCAATTACTTTTTCGCCATCCTTCGCATTATTCAGCATGTTTTGCGGAATCATGATATCAACATGAATGCTGACATCATCCGGAACCAGATATCCGAAACGCCCCGACATCTGCAAGGTGCCCACAATTCTTTTCTTGGTGCGTTCGATCACCTCAATAATCTGTCCTTCCGGCTTTCGCCCGCGTCGTTGCGGAAAGAGATGGACTTTAACTTTATCTCCATTGAGCGCCTGACCGGTATTGTTGGGAGCAATGTAGATATCTTCTCCGCTTTCATCACTCAGGATGTAGGCTTTCCCGGTATATTTCATATCCACGATTCCGGTAATCACGCTTTTTGAAAGATGCTGCTGAATTTTAAGCGGATTCAGTTTGTATTTTCCACGTTTATGTTCAATAATCTGCCCTGATTTGTACAAATCCTCAATAATTGTTTTCACAAGATCGCGGCTGGCACTGTCTTTAATCCCAAGTTGTGCACTGACCTGTCGGAAATTGAAACCTGCATACGGACTGGAGGTAAATACCTTAAATACTTGATTTACAAAGGTGTTAGTACCCAAATCCTTGTTTTTCTTTGTTCCCATTTTAAAATTTCTTTAAAAAAATAAAGGTAATCAATTCCGACTTGATGCCCTAATTACATATATGTATTTTGAGGGGCAAGTCGGAAGCGCTTCCGTAAAAAAATGTGTTACTTTGTGAATAAAAATTGATCAAAATGAATAATATGCTAATTCCCAGGTATTTACAAAAAGGTGATGCTGTAGGTATTGTTGCCCCGGCCCGTAAAGTTTCTCCGGAAGAAATGGAAGCCGGAATTGAATGGATTATCAGTCAGGGCTGGAAACCTGTTTATACAGCCGGCTTATTCGGATCAGATAATCAGTTTTCCGGGACGGATGCAGAGCGACGGGATGACATGCAGCAAATGCTTGATAATCCTGCAATCCGGGCGATATTTTGTGCCCGTGGAGGATATGGAAGCATTCGTTTTATCGACAAACTCGATTTTAGTTCTTTCGTGAGGGATCCGAAATGGATAGTCGGATTTTCGGATGTAACGGTGATGCATTCCCATATCCTGCAGAATTTTGGTGTTGCATCCATCCACGGTCCCATGCTTTTTAGTTTCGGGAATCATAAAACGAGTCCGGAAAGTCTGACTACACTTAAAAATGCACTTAGCGGACAGTCCTATTCAATTGAATATGATTCGGTTTTACCGCATCGTGCGGGAGAGGCAGAAGGCATTTTGTGCGGAGGAAACCTGTCGATTTTGTATGCTTTATCGGGCAGTGTTTCGGATTTGGATACCCGTGGGAAGATCTTGTTTATCGAAGATATTGATGAGTATTTGTATCATATCGACCGGATGATGATACAATTAAAACGTTCCGGGAAACTGAGCGGTTTGGCAGGATTGATAGTTGGCGGAATGACGGATATGCGCGACAATGCGGTTCCGTTCGGGAAACTTGCCTGTGAAATTATACATGAACATACAGCCGGATACGGATATCCGATAGCCATGGGGTTTCCGGCAGGTCATATTGTGGATAACCGTTGTCTGGTTTTGGGAACCAGCGTAAAATTATCGGTATCCGATCATATTAAACTAAATTTTAATCTTTAAACTATATTATTATGGCAGCGCACATTGAGATGGGTAAGAAGGGTGAGGAAATTGCGCTTCAATACCTGAAAGGAAAAGGATATACCATCCTTGATCAAAACTGGAGAAACAACCGGTATGAAATTGATATTGTAGCCAAAGAAGGCTCTATTGTAGTGATTGTGGAGGTAAAGACCCGATCCGCAAATACGATGGTGGATGCCCTTTTGGCCATTGACACCACGAAACGCAGACATCTGATGCGGGCTGCCAATGCGTATTTATTCAGCAAGAAGTTAAATGATGAAGTACGGTTTGATATCATCACGATTGGAATGGGTGGTAAAAACCCTGAAATACTTCATGTACCCAATGCTTTTTATCCTACACTACGAGGATAGCACTCTGTATTATCTGCAAAATGCAGATTTTCATAGGGTTTTGCGTTATTTGGTCGTATCTTTGCGGGCTTAATTAATTTATATACAATGAAATCAAAACGGGAAACCGGAAACACAGAAGACGAGAAACCCAAAAAAGCCGTAAAAACAGCGGTTTCGAAGGTAAAAAAAGCGGATTCCGGTGAAAAACCAAAAAAAGTAACAACAAAGAAAACTGCTGAGAAGCCTGCTGTTGTTGAGAAACCTAAAAAGGCAGCTGTAAAAAAAGCAGCAGTAAAAGCCGAAGTTGCCGAAAAGCCTAAAAAAGCAGCAGCCAAAAAAACTGCAGACGCGAAGGCAGTGGTTGAGAAACCAAAAAAGGCAGCCACCAAAAAAGCAGCAGTAAAAGCCGAAGGTGTTGAAAAACCCAAAAGAGCAGCTGCAAAGAAGACTACAGAAGTAAAGGAAGTGGTTGAGAAACCAAAGAGAGCAACTTCTGCAAAAGTGAAAGAAGCCAGCCCGGCTGTTGAAAAACCGAAAGAGGCTCCCGCACGGAAATCCTTTGATTTTGGGCATTTTGCCTCAAAGGAAAGTTCAGGGGAAGCACCTCTTAAACGCAAAAGAGTTGAAAAGGAAGATGAAAAGTCAGTCCCCCGCGAAGGTTTTGCCGCAAAACACCGCAATGAAGGGGATGGCCCCAAAACCTATAAGCTAAAGGGAAGTAACTCCGGAAGCCGGAGCGAGCGCTCTCCCAGAGGTGGTTATG
>CAYLTH010000097.1:0-6204 GCA_964386485.1 uncultured Bacteroidales bacterium
GGATAAAGAACCAAATTGAGCTCTCCTGTTTCCGGAATTCCGACATTTTCGAGATGACAAGTCGTAAAACCGGGGTTCTGGAAAATGAGGCTTTGATCAAAACGAATACAGATAACCGTGTCAGCTGAACCTGTCGTATAGCCTGGTCGTGAAAGCGGCCCCCAGAGCATGCTTCCCAGACCGGTGACCCAGATATCCACCGGATAATCCGTAATTTCCGGAGACGAACCCAGAATAATCCGCGGCCTGTAGGCATTCGCAACAAAAACAGTATCCCGGCTCCAGGCATACACCCATTGATTCCAGCCTCCGAAAACATAGCCAACCTGTGCACTGTCTCCCGGTTGAAGCCCGAAATCAAAAATCAGCTGTTCGGTCTGATTCACCATATTATAATAGTACACTTTCTGATCGCCATTATCCCTGGCCAGAAAGGAAAACGTCCAATCCTGTTGATTTTCATCCGGGCACGTCCAGACCTTCTTGTAGCTCACCTGATTCACGAGGCTGTCCCATAGCACCATCCGATGCAAGGTCGTGTAATAGGGATATCCGATAAAGCCGTTCGAATAAATACTCCACTCCGTTTTGTTTTTCAGGAAGGGTTCATTTTGAGGGATAAGTCCGATAGCAATCCGCAAAGAATCAACTGCCTGGCATCCCTGAGCATCTGTAACAGTAACATAATAAACCGTAGTAACAGGAGTATATGCCATGATTCCCTGAGCGAAAGCACCTGTACTCCAGTGATATTGATAGGGCGGAATTCCCCCGACTGGTGTAACCCAGAGACTGGCAGTCCCGGGGTTAACCAGATACTGATCACTGCTGCAGTTCGCAGAAAATGCGATGCCGACATTCACAAGAATTACCGTATCAAAACTGCAACCGAAATCATCAATAATAGTGACAGAATAGGAATAGGAACCCGGATCAGTATGAAGAATTGTAATCTGTGAAGCTTGTTGCTCAATGATTCCGGGACCGGAGAAAAGAATGGTATCTATGCCTACCTCCAGCACGGGCTCCGGCAGGAGCAACGGAATCAGTCCTAAATGCCAGTTAAATACCCAGCCATTATCAAGAGCCCAATAGTCAGCAACTTTAAGGGTCCAGATGCCATTCAGCGGGCAGCCTTCCAGGATCGAAAACGGATCTTCCGGCAGGTAACTGCTGCTGTCGATTTCCGAAAAATTAAAAGGTGGATTGGGCATATTCCCTCCGTTGGCATAGGTTTGCATCGTACTGTAAACAGGATTCATGGAAAAACTGTAATTATAGCCAATGCCTCCTGGATTATCGACAGGATCATTAATACAGGTGTCGTGCAAACAATCAAAATTGTTATGATTTACACCGCCTTTGGGTTCACCCATAAAGGCTCCTCCGGTCTGGTCAAATGATTTTAACATTAACACTGTTCCATTCGGACATTCCAGGCTGATTTCCAGATCTCCTACAAAGGAATGTTCCATATTGATCTGCACAAACTCCAGATCATCGGCCGAAGTAAGGGTACTGCCGGGTAATGCTGCATAAACCGTAACCGGCAGACTGATAACCACCCCTCCTGTATTTCCAACGTCAGGAATTAAGGTAGCAGAATCATACACGACCGGATTATCCTGAATCGAAACGCTGGTATTTATTTGCAACGTATTGACCGGAGAATGCCCCACACTGATCACCTGTGGGCTGTTGACACAAATCTGTAAAGGATTTTGCACACTTACAAGTGAATCAGGAGAAATCAGCACCTCTGCAATCCTGGTATACCCACTGCTGCACTGATGAATATCGATGATTTCCACTGAGACCGGATAATACCCTGCCGTTGGAAAGGTATGGGTTACAATTTGTCCGGTATCCGTTGTTCCGTCTGAAAAATTCCAGATAAATAAAGAGGTAGTGTCACTTTGATGATATACAGAATCATTTTCAGGGTATAGTCCGGTTGCAGCAAACTGGACAGCGGTTCCCCGGCAAACCCTCAGTTCGAGGGAATCATTGGGTGTAGGGACAATGTTCGGCAGATCCGGTACGGCCAATACTTCCTGGCAGAAGGGTGTTACCTGATAGGTCATAAAACAGGTATCATTTTCAGGATAGGAATCCCCGGTGAGCACTGTAAAAACCTTTAGCTGAAACGAAAAAGCAGGAACTTCCAGCGGAAGGGAGAATGTAAAGAGGAAACCTTCCCAGAACCCAATCGGATTGAAGACTACATTCTCATACGCAGGTGGGCCATCATCAATTTGATACCCCAGAATGGCAGAGGTCAAGGTTGAGTCCCCATAATTTCGTACGGTACATTTTACCTCTACCTGGGTTTGAGAGGTTAAAAGTCCGGCAGGTTCAGGAATCGAGAAAACTCCGGCATCTATGTTCCCCGGATTCCGGATATCTACCAGATAATCCTCTGTTTCACCTGCAAAATAACTTGTACAGGGCCCTAATGCAAGTGGATTGGCAAAATTTGCAACGATCACCCGCATCCCGGTAAGTCCTGTATGGGCATCTGTTGGAACCGTAATAAATCCCAAATGCGGCATAAAGAAGAATTGACTTTTCATCGCAGAAAAAACATTTTCAGTCTGCCAGTCGTACTGTCCGTCGGCATTCCAGTCGATATAAACACAGCATGAATTCTGAATTCCCAGTTGGGTATAAAACGGTTGAACTTTCAGGATGTATTGCCCTCCGCATATCAGATTTGCCGGTGCTACCTGGATAGTGTTATCCGTGTAAGTAGCTGTAGCCAGGGGATTTAGCTCGATTGTTCCCGAAAAAGCAGTAATCAGGTTATTCAGACTTACAAAACCAATGTCGAGACTTCCGGA
This sequence comes from uncultured Bacteroidales bacterium, assembly GCA_964386485.1. Classification (GTDB taxonomy): domain Bacteria; phylum Bacteroidota; class Bacteroidia; order Bacteroidales; family CAIXZF01; genus CAIXZF01. Next base: position 2,841 of record CAYLTH010000097.1, read on the forward strand.
ATTCGTTGCAGCAGAAGGACAATAGGTTGCAATGATATTTTGAACACTTAGTCCGAGTGTATCATTGTAATGATTTTCGTCACTGGTCATCGTAAGCCATACTTTAAGCAGATGCAAACCCGGATCCGAAAAATCAGCCTTTTGGATAAATGAAAAGGGTACTGTATCATTAACTGCAATACTTCCCGGAAAATTTTCAGTAACAACCAATGATCCAATCTGATAACTCAAACTAAATGGACCGGCGGGCTGGGAACCTGCATTCGCTATGCTTAGCATTACCACCTCCTGATCGGAAAGAAAAGTACCACTTACTGGACTTACAATAGCGTTGAGGGCGAGATCAATAGCATATTGTTCCTGGGCTTGTATTTCATTCTCTGCATGCAATACACTGCAAAACAGGCATACCAGGCAAAAGGTATAGAAGGTTTTCATGGTACGAATATTTATACCAAAAATAAAACAAAATACGACGATTGTATTATTTATATGAATATTTTTGATCATTCAGTTATTTACAATCCGGGATGAAGGTATTGTTATGGATTCTGCAGAAACTAATGTATCGGAAAACCCGGAATGCCCATATCATGGCTTTTCTTCGGTATAACACCGCTGCTAAACTCAAAAACCTTCTGTACAATGAATATGAAAGAAAGCGAAAAAGGATAATTCTTTCTTCTAAACCCTTTCTTATCAATTCAGAACCAGGGAGTTTCTGCAATTTTCAGTGCCCTTTTTGTCCGACCGGAAAGCATACACCCCGTGAAAGGAGTCAGGCTGAACCGGAAATGTTTCAGAGACTTTTCAATCAGATCGGCAAATATTGCTACCTGATTACTTTGCATGGATGGGGAGAACCGCTCCTCAACAAAAATCTGCCTCAACTCATCAGCATGTCACATCAGCATCGGATTTTTACTGTTGTTACCACCAATGGCAGCCTCCTGAAACCTGATCTGGCGCGGAAAATTATCAGCAGTGGTCTTGATTTATTGTGCATTTCGATTGATGGAATAACTGCAGAATCCTATTCAAAATACAGGTATGGCGGACATTTCGAATCCGTTTTACAGAACCTGCAGGAATTCGTCAACCTGAAAAAGGAAATGAAAAGTTCTACGCCCTTTATTGAATGGCAATTTCTGGTTTTTAAACACAATGAGCATGAGATCAACGATGCCCGGAAAATGGCTGCACAGATGGGGGTTGATCACATCGTCTTTCTGCCTGCCTATACCGAAGATCCATCCTTTGATGCCAGCAACCCGGATTATCATTTGCCCAAAGGTTCTCCCCTGTCAAAGTTTGCCGATTGCAAACACCTCTGGCGAACCCTTACAATTCACAGCAATGCCGATATTGTTCCCTGCTGTTATGATTATGAAGGAAAATATCCCTTTGGCAATATTTTGAACGACCATTTCGACCGCTGCTGGAATAATGAACAGTTTCAAAATTCGCGAAAAATTGTCATACATGGAGGTTCAGATAAAACCGGATACCTGCGTTGTAATTCCTGCGTGCCAAACAAGTTTTAAAAGCAGGTTTCTCAACTTGCAAATGACAGATGTTCCAGCCGCCAAATGATTTATGTTATTTAGAATGAACCTAAATAACACTTCATGTGTTTGTTTTTCAAATTCTTATACGAACACTATGGAACGTCGTGACTTTTTACTTAAATCAGGAATGTTAGCGGCATTTGGCCTTGTTGCTCCCACCTCTTTTGCGCTGGCCCAAATTCAAACGCCGGATGAACCGCTCAAAGCGATTGCCTTCCCTCCGCTCCCTCCGCTGGACCACAAAGGTGGCATGGATATCCGGGTCTGGATCCGTTCATCCATGACGAACGGGGTTTATTCAAACGTTGAATGTGCTGTTGCCCCGAAAACAATGGGACCTCCACCCCACTGGCACAAGGAACTGGATGAAATCATGTATGTTGCAGAAGGAACAGCGAGTGTTCTGGTGAAAGATGAAGTAGTTGAAATCCCGGCAGGCGGGTGGCATTTACGGCCACGTGGGATAAAACATACCTTTTTTAATGCTCAGGATGCTCCTTTGCGTTTCTTTGATATGTATTTCAATCAGCCTTTTGAAGAATATCTGGAGAAAATATTCCATGAATTTACAGAAGAGAATGGCTATCACGAAGGTTCAGAGAAAAAATCAAATGCCATTGCTGCTCTAAATGATAAATTCGGACTGATCTTCCCCGAAAATGCCTTCTCCCAATATGACGCGATCAAAAAGCAGTATGGGTTGAGGTAGGTGGCAGAATCTGTTTAAAATCAATCATAATTTGGTACATTGGTAGACTGGTAGACTGATACATTGGTTTATTTGGTCATGGTTTTGACAAATGATTAAAAAGAGACATTCCACGCTCCGAATACTCTAATTCTGCATTCCCCCGATGCACTACCAAATGTGCAAACCTACCAACATACCAATTTATCAATGTACCAGCATTAGTAAGTATTCACCGATGCACAATCAAAATCATCAAATCGCCAAATCATCAAATCATCAAATCAATCAGCACATCAGCACATTAGCACATTTTCACATCAGCACATTAGCACATTATTCCCCAATATCTTCATTCCACAACTCCGGATTCTTTTCGATAAAGGAAGTCATCATATCGATACATTCCTGATTATCAAGTACAATAACCTCTACCCCATTTTCTTTCAGAAGCGTTTCTGAGCCCATAAACGTTTGATTTTCGCCAATAACAACCCGGGGTATACCATATAATATAATCGCTCCTGTGCACATGGGACAAGGTGATAAGGTGGTGTATAAAGTACATTGGCGATACACGGAAGCCGGTTGCCTGCCCGCATTTTCAAATGCATCCATTTCGCCATGCAGGATAACACTTCCCTGTTGGACACGCCGGTTGTGGCCGCGTCCGATAATTCTGTTTTCATATACAATCACAGATCCGATCGGGATCCCGCCTTCCGAAAGACCCATCCGGGCTTCTTCGATGGCTGTCTGCATAAATTTGTCCATAAATCGAATTATTATAACAAATTGATTTACAATATCATTACTCCTTATTCTTACTGATCATTACCCGGTATAACATCTCCACCTGCTCTCGTGCCCAGGGTGTTTTGCGCAGAAATACCAGACTGGATTTGATGGAAGGATCGTAGTTAAAACACCGGATATTGATAATACTGCCCAGTTCCTTCCAGCCGTATTCCGCCACAAGCTGTTCAAGCATATCCGCTAATTTAACGCCGTGCAGGGGATTGTTGGGTTGGAGAGACATGGGAAGGTGTTAATGTGTTCAGGTGTTCGGGTGTTCGGGTTGGTACATTGATATACTGGTATGTTGGTA
>CAYLTH010000097.1:6304-12558 GCA_964386485.1 uncultured Bacteroidales bacterium
GTGTTCAGGTGTTCGGGTGTTCGGGTTGGTACATTGATATACTGGTATGTTGGTAAATTTTCGCATTTGGCAGTGCATCGGGGAAATGTCATTTCAGGTTTTTTGATGATAAACCCTGCCCTGTCTCATTCACTTAATTCTTTACTATTTACAGGAGCTAATTCATGTCCAAACATGCGCAGAACCAGGTTTACTTTATCCATATTCAGATTCGTTTTACCCTGTTCAATTTTGCGCACAACCGTAAGTGCCACACCAGCGCGTTCTGCGAATCCTTCCTGAGTAAGATTTACTTCTTTTCTACGCTTTTTAACAAATACTGCCAATTGTTTCATTATATGCTTTTGAATATATTTTTTGACAAATATACTAAATTATATGCAATTGAGTATAGTTTAAATTGAATAATTATTTTTATACGCTTTTACATATAGTAAAGAATGATCATTTTTGATACCTTTTTTTCTTACTATCCGGCATTGACAGGCAAGGTAAAATAAATTGTTGTGCCTTTCGCCTGATCACTTTCAATCCGGATTTCCCCATTGTGTTTCTCAACAAAATCTTTGCAAAGGATCAAACCCAGTCCGGTTCCTGTCTCTTTATTGGTACCGGCAGTTGAGAAACTTTGATCGATCCGGAATAATTTTTCAACACAGTTTGTGGGTATACCAACACCGGTATCACTTACCGAAAACAGGATCTCGTTTTGCTTTTGTAAAACTGAAATCGTGATATCCCCGCCAGGCATCGTAAATTTTATAGCATTGGAAATCAAATTTCGTAATACCGTACTTATCATTGCGTGATCTGCAAAGACAGATACTTTTTGTGGTAAATTATTTTTGATTGTAATTGATTTCTGACGGGCTATTTCATCAAACAAAAGTGTTATTTTATTTATACAAGCCACCAAATCAAAATGCACGGGATTGAATTCCATCTTTCCGGTTTGCAATTGCGACCATTCTATCAGATTCAGCAGTAAATCCATCGCCCTGTTAGACGATTTCAAAATAATATCGGCGTATTTATCAATTCCATCAAAATTCTTATCCTTAACCTGTTGAAGAAGAAGTTCACTAAAGCTTATAATGGAGTTGAACGGACTTTTAAGGTCATGACCAATAATGGAGAAGAATTTGTCTTTAGATGCATTTATTTTTCTTAAATTAATCTCGATTTCCTCTTTTATTCCCTCATATTCTTTCCGTTCGGTGATATCTGATGAGATTCCCCCAAGAAGCGGATCCTGTCCTTGTCTTGGTATCACAAACTTTCGGGTTTCATAAATTCGATAACAGCCAGAGCCATCCATAAGTGTTTCCTCAAATTTGTAATCACCCTGTTCAAAAGCTTTTATATCGTCATCTGATACTCTAAGCGCCTCATTTTCATCAATGATATCGCTGTTTAATTTATTTTCCCAATCTTTAAAGCCCATTAAATCAATAAGGTGGCGATTAAAAAACAAGTTTCTGCCATATTTATCCTTAATAAAGGTCGAAACAGGTAAATAATCCATAAACAACGAAAATCTCGTTTCGCTTTCCTTAACCTCCAATGCCAGTTTCGCAGCTATTTGTTGCGCCCTCAACCGGGTATTTATTAATGTCAGCGACAGATAAAACAACAATAAACTGATTATGAAACCTCCAAATAAAACGATAAGTACTTTATTATGAACATATGCAAATTTCCCTTTTGATTTTGAAAACTTTAATGTCCATTTCTTTTCATTAAACAATACAGGCAATGAAAGTGACTCAGTTATTTCATCATTATGATCTAAGGTGTCTTTAATCTGACTGTCGAATAATAGTGAATTTTGAGTAATGATTTCATTATCATAAACCTGCAAATGAATCTTATTCTTATCAATCAACCCTCTGCTTCCAAGTATTCCTTTCATTAAATCAACCATGCGATAAGGACTATATACCCAACCCAAAATGGATGCACGCCGTTCTTCAATAGTATTTGTAGGCATCCCATTTTGATAAACAGGTACATACATTAAAGTTCCTGCCTGAACATCTTCATCGGTTTCCTGCAATAATACCACTTTTCCGGAAAGTGCTGCGATGTCGTAATCGCGGGCTTGTTCCATTGCTCTTCTTCTGATTGGTTCAGAGTACATATCGTAGCCGAAAGCCCGCAAATTCCTATCGGTAAAGGGTTCAATATAAGTAATAGAGGTATATATCCCCCTTTCACCTGCCGGAAAAACTGTATATTCCGAAAATCCTTCTTGCCTAATCTGTTGGATATGTTGTTGTAAATGTTCTTTTTCAATAATGACTGAAAAACCAACACCCTGAACACCCGGTAAATTCCGGTTTAATTTTGAACTCTCGATAAACTTTTTCCAATCTTTTCTTGAAACCACCTCCTTTGCTGCAAAAAATGAGGAGCCACTCCGTAAAAGTTGAGCATGTGTATATAAACGAAGGGTTATTTTTGCTTTAATTTCGTTACAAACCAAAGCAAAATCTTGCTTTACAATCATTTCCGACTCCTTGTTTGTGTAAAAAGCCGCTGCAAGGGTTAAAACAATTCCTATTATAAGAAGAGTAAACGAATTCCATTTTTTTGTGAAACCGATTTTTTGATACATTTTCTGACATTTAGGTACAGTGACTATCATGACTCACCCCTGTGGCTGTTTTCAGGACTGGCTAAAAAACTAATACACATTACTTCCCGAAATACTTCTGAATTAGCAAAAGCAGTTCATCGGTTTTTATGGGTTTTGAAATATAATCATTGCAACCCGCTGCAATTGCTTTTTCTCTGTCGCCCGACAGACCAAAGGCAGTCTGCGCCAGGATAACAACGTTTGTATTAAACTGGCGGATTTGGCGAGTGGCTTCATATCCGTTCATTTTTGGCATCCGGATATCCATTAATATTAGGTCAATATCCGGATTATTGCGGCATGCTTCAATCGATTCCAGCCCTGTCCTTACTCTTAAAATTTCTTTCCCAACCGCTTGGACAGCAATGTTAATCAACATTTCCGATACTTCATCATCTTCGGCAATCAGAATTTTTAGTTTTCTGACATTTTTAATTTCTCCAGAGAGTGTAAGTTGTTGATTAAAAGATTCAACCGCAGATACCGGATTATATGGCAGGGAAAAATAAAATGTTGATCCAACACCTTCTTCACTTTCAACCCAAATTTTTCCACCCAGCATCTCGATATAGGCTTTGGAAATCGACAAGCCCAATCCGGCACCCTGGCTGGCCATTTTATCGCTGATATCCGCCTGAATAAAGCGTTCAAAAATGGCCGACTGCCTTTCTTTTGGGATACCGATTCCTGTGTCCTTCACATAAAACTTTAGAGACGCACGGCCGTGCGTCTCTACATCGCCTTGCGTCGAAACCACATCATATCCAAATTCTATTGAACCATTTTTTGTGTATTTAATGGCATTTTTAACAAGATTGGTCAGGATTGCATAAAGTTTTTCGCGGTCGGTATTGATATTTGCTTCCTTTAAAGCCAATGAATTTCTGAAGGAGAACTTCATTCCTTTGGCTTCCACTTCAGGCTTAAAAAAAGTATAGATGTATTCGATCTGCTCGTTAATATTCGATTCTTTGATGACAAGTTCAATCAATCCGGCTTCAATTTTCGAAATATCTATAATGTCGTTTATGATGTTTAACATACGGACACCGCTTTTTCCGATAATTTTAATAAACTCCTGCTGTTGTTCACCCGTAAGTCCGGGATTTTTCAATAATTCTGAAAATCCTAAAATTCCGTTCATCGGGGTTCTGATTTCATGGCTCATATTGGCCAGAAATGCGGATTTGAGCCGATCGCTTTCTTCGGCATGTTCTTTGGCCTTAATGAGTTCCTGCTCTGAAATTTTTCGTTCGGTGATGTTTTCATGCATAAAAACAAAACGTTCAGGTTTGCCCGTACTATCATTTAAAGGGAATATCAGTGCCCGGATCCAGAGTGGTATATCGGGTGCTTCGGCAACTGAATCATGAGCATTAAAATACATATCCGGCAAATGAACAATCTCCCCGTTTTTGACCCGGGACACTAAATGATCCAATTCAGGGCTTTTACTTTTCAAATCATCAAAAATTGAAAATTCAGGCGGAGGGACTGACCCAAACAGACCAATAAATGCCGGATTCCCTCTTAATGTATGTCCCTCTTTATCAACAACCTGTATCGACAATGGATTATTTTCAATGATGTCATTTAATAAGGCTTCTGCATTTTTTCGTTCCGTGATGTTTTCATGCATTAGCACTATTTTGTTGGGGTTTCCGTTGTTGTCATTTAATGTGAAACCCAATGCATTAACCCATACCGGAGAATCCGGAAATGACGGGTCGACATCATGAACATTATAATATGAATCAGGGAAATAAACAACTTCTCCTTTTTTAATCCGCTCGAACAATTCGCCGAAACCGAGTGCCAATAATTGCGCGTCTTTGAAAATTGAATAGTTGGAAGGTGTCTGTACCCCAAAAAGTCTGGTATGTGCCGGATTTATCTGAATCGGATATCCTTCCATATTCAGAATCTGAATTGACATTGGATTTTTCTCAATAATATCTCTGAATATGGCTATGGATAGTTTACTCTCCGTAATATCGGTATGAGTGCCAAACAGACGAATAACTTTACCCTTGTTGTTTTTTATGGAAGCAGCTTTATTGTGAATCCACCGATAGGTTCCATCCTTGTGCCGAAACCTGAAATCCAGGATAAAATGCTCAACAGGCAGGGCAAGATAAGATTGAACCGCATTCAGACAATATTCTTTTTCATCCGGATGAAGGTGTTCAACCCAGGAGTCGAATTCGTTTTTTAATTCATGATCTTCATACCCAATTTGTTTTTTCCATTGTTCAGAAAAGAAAACTTCATTTGTTTCAACATTCCAATCCCAGATTCCCTGTTCAGAAGCTTCGATACTAAGCGCATAGCGTTCTTCGCTAAGCCGCAGCTCTGTTTCTGCACGCTTTCGCTCGGAAATGTCTCTGAAAATACCCATAATGCATTCCTTGCCTTTATACAGCACTCTGGAACCGGATACTTCAACAGGAATTTTAGTCCCATCCGACCTAAGTACATAATTCTCAACAGGATTTGCTAATTTATTTTCAATAATTTCTTTTTTATGTTTCTGAAATGACGTTTCACTGTATTTACTCATTTCCGGCGGATGTAGGTCTCGTTGATGTTTACCAATTATTTCATCAATTGATGAGTTTATAAGCTTTACAGCCGTGTTATTTGCATTAACAATTATTCCACTTTCAGCATCAGCAATAAATATGGCATCCGCAGCACTTTCAAATATCGATCTGAATTGCAATTCGCTTTCTTCGGCTTTATCCTTGGCGTTAATTAGTGCATTTTCAAGCGCTTTTTGTTCTGAAATGTCCTTAAAAACGCAATAGGTTTGTTTGAATTTTCCTTCAGGAGTATAGCCTACACAGCCTTCAAAAGAGGCATAAATGTATGTATTATCTTTTCTTCTCAGCTTAAATTGAACATCAGAAACATAGCCGCGTTTCTTAAAGGCAGGAAAGTTAATCCTGAAGTGTTCAACGTAATCAGGATGTAAAAAGTCACCATACCATTTGCCAATTACTTCATCCCACTCGTAGCCAAGCGTTTTTGACCACATCGGGTTAATGTCAAGAAAGCATCCATTTTCATCCAACGATTGATATGAGAGTGGAGCACTATTATACATAGCCCGATATTTCTCCTCGCTCTCCCGTAATTTTTCTTCTGCCAACATGGCTTCCAATTTTCCCGCAGCACGCATGGATACCAGTTTCAGTACCGAAGCAGCCAATTCCTGGTTTTGCAATGGCTTCTGACCAATTACAGCGATAAGGCCGATTGGATTCCCATCAAAGCTCCACAGCGTAGTACCAACATAGCTTTCTGCCTTAATATCCTCCAGTGCAGGATCGTTTGGAAATAAACTGCGTACTTTTTGCGGGTAGCAACAAATATGATTCCCGACCACTTCCCCGCAGGGGGTATCTTTCAAAGCATACGAGACATTCGGGTCGAAATTTCCTTCGTTATAAATGGCAAGCGTTTTGGCAGTGAGCTGGTCTCCTTCCAGTATATCGATACAAACATATTCCATATCAAGGCATTGGGAAAGGAATTTCGCCAGCGACTCAAAGAAATTTTCATCGGATCCGGGATTGCTGATCTGTAGAAGGAAAGCCTGAGCATCATCCATTAA
>CAYLTH010000098.1:0-3251 GCA_964386485.1 uncultured Bacteroidales bacterium
TGTTCTTGTTGATGAACTCCTTCATCGCTTTTTCTCCTCCGGGATAACTGGCGGGAGTTTCAACAACGGAATACGTTTCGAGAACAGAATCGGATGAAACACGGGGTGCATCTTCAGATTCTTTAGCTTCTGCTACAGACCTGGTCCTTTTTACACGGACATTAGCCGATTCATCTTTCATCCTGGGGGGGTGTGACGGATTAACCGAAGGAGTTGAATATTGGTATTGGGTGGACTGATTCGCTGCCCCTGTTGCAGTGGGACTAAAGGTTTTTCCCACGGCATTGTTGCTGACACCTTCCGGCAAAGGCAGAGGCTGACTGACCTGGGTTGTGTTTCCTGTGGTATTGCGTTTTTCGGAATCAATTGCAACAAAGGAGGTATATTTCGTTAACAGATGATATTTCATTCCCAATGCAGTGACTTCCTTCGAAACATCCGCCAGCGCCATGCCCTTTTGTCCGAGATCATCTATCAGCCGGATCCGCTCACGTGCCCATAAATATTGCAGAGCCTGATTTTCTTTTTTAACATCGCTTTCTGCCGGTTTCAGGGTTTCTGAGTATTTCCCCTCTCCATGAACACCGGTCACCTGAATAGAACCTCCCGGATTTCCTGTGTACTTGCCATAGATAATTAATGGCCGGTCGGCAAAAACATCCGGGTAGGTTTTGGGCTCCACATCGTAAGCAGCAAACCCGTTGAATTTCACCTTGATATCGGTCAATACCGGGGAGGAAATATACTTCCTGAATCGATCCGCAATTCCTTGTGCTTCATTTTGTTTGGTAATCACGAAGGATTCTCCCATTCCGGCATAGGCAATTCCTTCGATGAGATGACGATTCACTGCTGATCCTATACCAAAAGCAAAGAAATTGCTCTGATTCAGCTTGTTGCGGATCAATTGAAAGGCTTCCTGTTCAACCGTAACATACCCGTCTGTAGCAATTACCATAGTCCGGCTGCAGCCTTCATCCATGGGTAAGCCCAGCGCACGCTCCAATGCCGGCATCAGCTCGGTTCCTCCTCCGCCTTGCAGGTTGGCCAGAAAACCTTTCGCGGTATTGATGTTGTCAAAAGTAGCCTTAAGGGAGGCAGGCGACATCAGATTCGATCCTCCGGCAAAAGTCAGAATGTTGAATTTATCCTCTGCACGCAGGTTCCCGATAAGATCCGTGATGAGTTTCTTCGAAATATCGAGTGGAAAACCAGACATCGATCCGGAAACATCAACAATAAAGATATACTCACGCGGAGGAATCATATTCAATGCCACCTTTTTCGGAGGTTGCAACATCGCCAGAAAGAATTTCTCATCCCCGCTGTCGAACAGCAATAAACCGGTTTCCACCTGATTTCCACTCAGCTTGTATTCAAAAATGAAGTCCTTGTTTCCGCCCGATTTGCCGCTTTCCTTCAGTTCAACCCAGGCCTGGTTGGCACCCTGGTAGGTGATATTCACCGGATGCGACGGGCAACTTACATCCGTAATAGGCATTCCGGCACGCAGCTGACAATCAATATGAAAGGTGTAAAATGGTTTTTCTCCCTCTTTCGTATACGGGTTCGAAACCCATTGGGAGCTGGTGGATGCAAGTGCCTGAGGCTGATTAGAATAGCGCGGTCCCACAACTGTTGGATACACAAAGGAATATACCCCGGCTTCCGGAATGAGAAGTTCGGTATATTCCATTTCAACTTTAATGACATCCCCCGGCATGATATTCCCGACATTCATCTGAAATACATTCGGTCGCTGCTCCTCCAGCAAACTGGCAGTTTGTCCGTTTTTAACAGCGGCCTCATAGTCGTTGCGGGCTTTTTCGCGTTCATTGATTTTGGCTTCCACGGTACGTTCACCAATGGTCATTTTCATTTTGTGCAAAGCCGCACGGGTGGAGGCCGGGAAAACATAAATCGCTTCAATCGGACTGCTGCCGTTGTTTTTGTATTGCTGTATGATCCGCACGTTGGCAATCACACCGGCAATATCAACATAGGCCTCGGTCGATTGTAAAGGCAATTGGTCGATGGCCGCATCAGTACTCTTCACAAAGAAATACGGCGATTCCGTTTTGTCAGGATTGTTCTCTTTCTGTGCACTGCCCGTAACTGCAAGAACGAGGCTGAGTACACTGATTCCGATGGATAAAATGGTCTTTTTCATGGTTTCGTTTTCTGTTTAGATGCAGAGGTTCGTACTTTTCCATAAATCCATGCGTTTTTTTCTTAACATTGTTCCTCGTTTGCTGTTTTATTCACGATGATGTTTTTGAAATTCCGCTCCGCTAAATCAGATCCTGCCAGCCTGCAAGAGAGGCCGGATGAGGAATTGTTACAGGCCTACCTGAAAGATCGGAATCCCGATTTTGCCGGCGAATTATTCAAACGCTATACTCACCTGGTTTACGGGGTTTGCCTGAAGTACCTTTCCAATGAAGAGGATGCAAAAGATGCCGTAATGCAGGTTTTTGAGAAACTTCTTGAAATGAAGCAAGGTGCAGAAGTTCAGTTATTTAAAGCCTGGATTCACACCGTGGCAAAAAACCACTGCCTCATGCATCTGCGTCATCTGAAGGCCGAAGAGCGCATGTTAACCGTGAAGTATATTGAATTAAAGGATGAGATTATGGAAAATCCATCCTTTGTGCATCTTGATGATAAAGATCGCCATGAAGCCCGGGTACGGAAACTCAGGGAATCGCTCCTGAAGCTTAATGATGAGCAAAAAATATGTGTTGAATTGTTTTACTTAAATGAAATGTCCTACAAAGAAATAAGCGAACAAACCGGTTTTGAACTGAATAAAGTAAAAAGTGCCATTCAAAACGGTAAACGCAACCTGCAATTAATGATGAACCATGGAAGCGAACACACATACTGACGACTTGTTTACGGTCTCCGGCTGCCTGTCGGAACGGGCAGTTGAGGCGTATGTAAAACGCGAATTGCCTGATCTCCAGCGCCATGAGCTCGAACAGCATATCACCGGCTGTCCGCTCTGCCGTGATGCCGTAGAGGGCTATGCCATAACCGGGAGTGCTGTTCCCGATTTCGATCAGTTGATTTCCAAACGGATCAATCAAGAGGAAAAATCGGCTCATCACATCAACAAAAGGATGAACCGCATCACAACAGTACTGGCTTTGGCAGCCTCCATCATTCTGTTTGTCGGCATTTATCTCATTATTATCGATCAGATTCCTGAAAAGCAGGATCTTGCTCAAATAACAGAATCAGATTCAACA
>CAYLTH010000098.1:3351-9623 GCA_964386485.1 uncultured Bacteroidales bacterium
TTCAAACCGTTTCTTCAGATTAAGAAAATGGATTTCGAAAAAGGTATAGGATAAATAGGCAGTGAGGATCGTTCCTGAAAGAATAGCCAGATAAATGAAAATGTAATTGAAAGGTGTTTGTATCTGACTGAAATTCAATGTTCTGATACCGAAAAATATGATAATCGGATGATATACATAGATGCCGTACGATATCCGTCCCAGAAAATTCAAAACAGGAGTTTCCAGATTCAGAACCCGGTGATGTATACGGATCTGACCTATTATCAGAAACAAGGCAACAACACAAATAATCTCATTGTCGATCACGGATGCAACATGATACTGGTTAATTAGCACCAGGAAAAGTATCAACCAGGATACGGATTGGGTAATCCAGTTGTCGGATATTTTAAGAAAAAGTTTATTGGATTGGCGATATAAAATGGCCCCTAAAGCCCCGATCATCATGTTATGAAATCGGGTAATGTGCAGTACAGATTCCAACAGCGAACCGGGTCGGAAATAGTGAAGAAAAATCCGGCTGCCAACCAGTACGATAATAAGGAAAACCAGTGTCCATATCAGTTTTTGGATTCTGACCCTGTTCATCCAGGGCCAGAAAAGGTAAAATTGTTCTTCCACACCCAGCGACCAGAAATGCGCCACAAGGGTAATGGAAGTCCCAAGAATAAAAGGGATGTTGGCAGCATAGAATATATACAGCAAAAGAGAAACGTGGGTATAGTACCCATTGGTTAAGAATGTGATTATTAGAGCAATCCCCAGATAGAGATAATACAGCGGCCAGATTCGCAAAATTCTCCGGATATAGAATTTTTTAATGTGGATCTTCCCGGATTCTTTCTCTTGTTGCAGCAAATATGTAATCAGAAATCCACTCAATACAAAAAAAATACTTACTCCATATCGGGCCAACATCAGGCCTTTGGGAGTCCCATCCTGCATTTGTCCGAAAATTGATGGATTTAAACCAAAATAGCCCAGAACCTGGGTAATATGAGAAACCACAACGACCAAAGCTGCAATAGCACGGATACCGTTTAATCCGGAAAAATAAATACCTGATTCTTTCATTATTTTCCTTAAAATGGGGGGTATGCAGCTAGTCCCTGCCCACAAGCGACAAAGATACAGTTTTAAACAAACCTGTAAATCCGACTTGTTGGGACGTTTATTAAACGGGAATTGACTATATTCGTATTTAATTTTAAGGAGATGAAACGGATTTGTAGTATGTGTAAAATACTGATAATGATCGCATTTGCCGGAGCATCCATTTCCGTCTTTGCACAAAATCTCCTGCTAAATCCGGGGTATGAGCAAGGCATGCAAAACTGGACTTCACTCTGGACCCGTACACCCAATGCCGGAAATCTGCAACTAAGCAACACTGTGGTTCATAGCGGAACATCTGCTGTTTATCTCGACCATTGGGGCCCGCAGGACTGGTCTTTTTCCTATGGATCGCTGTTTCCTGTTACCGAAGGAAGTCTTTATGAGTTGTCTGCATGGGCCCGGCTCGATCTGCTGTCCGATTGGGCTGAAGTTTCAGTAATTCTCTATGATTCAGCTAACAATGTTATGAGCTGGTCGTGGGGTGCGCAGCAAATTTTAATTACGGATTCCGCTTTTCATCTGTATTCCGGAAGGTTTCTGATTCCATCCGGTGTGGCATTCATCCGGCCACGGTTTATAGGAAACGATAGTTGCCATCTTTATCTGGATGATGTTTCCCTGAATCTGATTTCATCCGGTCCCGCAGCAGAGGATTTTGTTCTGGAAAATGATACGCTGCGACTCACAGTACATTCTCCCTCCATGGCGCTGAGTATTCTGAAAATGAATTCCGGGCGGGTTTTTGAAAGTGAAAGTTCCTGGTATTTCAGTATCCTGAGTGTGGATACCATTCAGCCCGGAAGACTGCTGATGGATGTAATTTATGTTCCGGATAATCTCCCCATGTCGCTGGAGTTTTTAATAAAAAATAATGAAGTCCTGGTCGAAATTCAAGCAGATTCAGCCGGAGTTATGAATTCTGAATTTAATTTTCCGGGACGAATTCAACCCCAATCCGATGAATTTAATATCATACCCAGGGCAACCGGGATGATCCTGCCGGTACAACAACCCTATCCTTTCTGGCAGTTTTCGATGTATGGGTATAAGGCAACGATGTCATTCACAGGCGTATGCAATGATACAGATGGGTATATGCTGGTAAGTGAGAATCCATGGGATATCCGCGTTGCCTATGATGCTGTATCAGGCTTGCATGCTCCGGTTCTTATTCATGAGGACGCTAAAAGTGTGTTTGCTCATAACCGGAAAGTCCACTTTTTGCTGGTTGATTCGGGATACCGTGAAATGTGCAGCTGGTACCGGAATTATGCTCAGCTGAAGGGATATATAAAACCCTATTCACAAAAACTTCAGGAAAATCCAGCCATGTCGCGTTTAAAAGGGGCTGTCGATTTTTATATCGGAGTATCTGATTTACAGAGCCTTGCTTTTATTGATTCACTTGTAAATTTTGGAGTGGATAAAGCCATCTTTTCGCTTTCTGGCGGATGGTGGACTCCCAATAATTATGCAGGTTTGATCGATACCCTCAATGCAAAGGGTTTTCTTTCCGGACGATATGACATCTATACGGATGTCTGGCCTCCAACGCACCCCGAATGGCCCTGGTACCGTACCGAAGGCTTTCCCGATGATGTGGTTGTTGATGAAGATGGCAGCCTGCATGAAGGCTGGTTATCCTATCCGGATGGAATACCTTTTCAGGGTTACTATACCTGTTCCGAAACCCATGCAGCCTATGCCAATCAATGGATTCCCGCAGATATGAATACCAATCATTACAATTCCCGCTTTATTGATGTTGAATTGGCTTCTGCATTAACGGATTGCTGGTCAGCCGATCATCCTGTCAATCGATTGGGTGATGCAGCCGGAAGGTATGAATTGCTTCGGACAGTAAAGGAGGATTACAACCTGGTGACCGGAGTGGAAGAAGCCCGCGACTGGGCCTTTCCTGTTGCCGATTATGGCGAAGGCACCATGACATTCCGGGCCGTAAACAATGCCGGATATGATTGGGCAACACCGGTTTTAAACCCGGAACCCGAGTACCGGGAGCTGAATGTCAATCCGGCAATCCGTGTTCCTCTGCATGGTCTGGTTTATCATGATGTTCACGTACCAACCTGGTATACAGGCGATGGCGCATCCAAGGTTCCTCAATTCTGGGATGACAAGGATTTGCTGAACATTCTCTATGCCTCCATGCCGCTGTTTATGCCCGAAGATCTGAATTACTGGGCATTGCATCGCGAAAAGTTCCTGACATCTTACCATCTTGTCAGTGCCGTTGGTCGGAATGCCGGCTTGGTCAGAATGACGGAGCATCATTTTCTGACCCCCAATCGCCTGGTTCAAAAAACGGTTTTTGAGAATAACTGGGTAGTTGTGGTGAATTTCGATAGTCTGCCGCAGACTTACCTTGATAAAACGATTCCTTTCAAGGGTTTTTATGCCGGAAACGGGCAGGAATGGGCCGGACGGATTCTGGATAACGGGGATTCTGTCAGTGTAGTCAGATTGAATGACCGGGTTTTCCTAAATCCTTACGGACAAACATACGCTTTCAATGGTTTGCGTGCAAATGGCACAACGCTGTTAAAGAATGACTCCGCCAGTGGTTATCTGTCATTTATTGGAAATCAGACATTTGTGGATATTCGTCCGGAGGATTTGCCCTGGAGTTGCGGCTCAATCCGGGTTTTTAATCACGACAGAAGTTTGGAAATTAGTCCGGATACACTGGAAGACGGATGGCTCAGAATACAAAAATTACCTGCTGAGTTATTCTATGTTCTTGATTTTAAGAAATATACCGTTTCCGGGCATTGCTTTTATGACAATTCTATTCAATCTCCCCTCGACAGTATCATTGTAAATCTGATGAATGATTCCGGTCAACTTGTTCAATCCGACACCACCGCGAATGATGGTTCTTTTGGTTTTCAGGATGTAGGGATGGGAACCTATTCCCTCCATTGCATTCCAATACGGAATTGGGGTGTCGGGAGTGCGAATTCCACAGATGCCCTGCTGATTATGAAACATTTCGTCATGATCAGTATGCTCGACGGACTTAAACTCAAGGCTGCTGATGTGAACAAGGATCACACAATTAATTCGCTGGATGCTTTGTTGGTAGCCCGGCGCTTTGTCGGGATCAGCCTCGCATTTCCTGCCGGAGATTATGTTTTCGATGAAGTCAATTTGACAGTATCTTCCAATCTGGAAGAACTTGTGATGAAAACACTGTGCACAGGAGATGTCAACGGAAGCTGGATTCCCTGGTAATCAATATGCCCGGAACGTTTTGAGCCGGATTACCTTATACAGACTGAACAATATGGTAATGCCAAAAAAGATCCCGCCAAACAGGAAGGCCGCTCTCAATCCCTGATTATCCAAAAGGAAACCGAATACCGGACCAATAATGGCAAAGGCCAGCCGGATAATAAAATTTCGTACCGACATAATCGTCGCTCTGTTTTCTGAACCGCTTACCTGTTGGATATAGTTCCGAAGGGTAGGGGTGGCAATTCCGCGGGCAAAATAGAATACCACTATTATAAGGATACCTGCCAGACCGGGTTGCAGCCCCAGCAGAAAATACGAAGCAATAAGCGTAGCCGAAAACAGTATCATGGTTTTGGCTTCCCCATATCGGGTTTCCATCCGCCAGGCTATCATGGCCGCAATGCCAACCGTTAAATTCAAAATAGCCCAAACACCGCCAAACCAGGCAGTTGGTAATTTTATATCCATGAGATAGGGTTGAGCCAGCCAGGCCATACTCAGGGTACAGGCACCGGTAAAGGCCGAAAGTAAAATATTCCATTTGAGTTTTACATCCCGGAACAGGACATGCATGACAAGATTGGGCACTGCCTTGAGTTTCAGCCGGATCCTTTTGGTATGAAGAGCCGGTTCAACGAGGAAAAGCGCCGCCGGAATTCCGCTGAATGCCACGATTGTCTGAACATAATAGGGAGTACGCAGACTATAAACAGCCAGAAGTCCGCCCAGTAAACCCGCCAATGCTTCGGCATAATTCCCGTAGGAGGTTATCTTCCCTTCAAAGCGGGTGTATTTGTCTTCTTTCTGAACAGCCACCAGCGAATCATAGAGTAATGCAGAGTCAGCCCCCGATACCAGACTGATCCCCAAACCCAGAATCGTCTCGGCTACAGCAAACTCCCAGAAGCCTGATGAAAGCGAATAGGTGAGGTAACCTGCAAAGCCCAAAATACACCCTGCAAGTATGCTTTTCTTGCGCCCGATCAGGTCGGCCAGATAGCCGGTAGGGATCTCAAGTGCCATTATCGTAAAGGAATATACCGACTGCAGGATGAAAATTTCCTGCATACTTAATCCATTCGCTGTGTAGAATAACACGATAATAGGCATAACCAGGTTAAGCCATTTTGCTATTTTAATGAAAATGAGCGCAATAAGATTTCTGTTGAAGGAGAATTCCATGCGTACAAAGCAATAAAAATATTTCTTACTAAAAAAGTAAACTCAAATGTTTTTCATTCATCGAATAATCTTAAATTTGCACCCCTTTGGTAAATCCGGAGTAGTTAGTTTGATTTATTTTCATTCATCTAATTCACCCAAATCATGAAAAATAAGTATATCGATCTGATTGAGCAGACATTTGAATTCCCGCAAAAAGAATTTCATATTGAAGATAATGAGTTGTATTTCAATCAGATACCGTTGATGGATATAATTAAACAGTACGGAACGCCCTTAAAAATCACCTATTTGCCAAAAATAAGTGACAAAATTAAGGAAGCTAAACGTTACTTTAATGTAGCAATGGCGAAGGCTGATTACAATGCGGATTACCATTATTGCTATTGTACAAAGTCATCACATTTCTCTTTTATCCTTGAAGAAGTGCTTAAGAATGATGTTCATTTGGAAACTTCATCGGCTTTTGATATGCCATTAATCGAATCTTTATTCGAAACAGGTCATCTTACCAAGGACATTTATATTCTCTGCAATGGGTTTAAACGTCCGCAGTATCTGGAGTACATTCTTGAAATGTATCACAAAGGATACCATAATATTATTCCAATTGTTGATGATAAGGCCGAGATAGAACATTATAAAAATGGTATTGACGGCCGGATGAAAATAGGGATCCGCATTGCTTCTGAAGAAGAGCCTATGTTTGAATT
>CAYLTH010000098.1:9723-10960 GCA_964386485.1 uncultured Bacteroidales bacterium
TATGGCGGGATTCAGCATTGTCTCATTCCGGCTCCCAAGCATATCATCATTGATCTGGATGAAAACGGCGAATACTTTACCAAGCTTTTTGCCAAAGAACAGAGTTACAAGTCCATGCTCAAAACATTGGGCTATTAAGAACGGATATTCCGGATTTCTTAAAAATATTTACCTTTGCACTGAAAATCAGAAACATCACATAAAAAAATATAGTCAAAATGGATAAACAAAGTCTTTTACGGGAAGTCGTTAAACACATCGATTTCACTTCTTTTGATTCAACGGTTATTATCAATGCCATGCGTGATATGTCATTCACATCGCGTGATACAGCCAGTGCTGCTGATATTTTCAAGCGTATGGTCGATGATAAGGATTGTACGATCATTCTTACCCTGGCAGGAAGTACCAGCGCCGGCGGATGTATGAACTTGTATGCCGATCTGATCCGCTATAATATCATTGATGCCATTGTAGCTACCGGTGCATCCATTGTGGATATGGATTTCTTTGAAGCGCTTGGATTTAAACATTATAAAGGGCATAATGATCTGAATGATAAGATGCTGCGCGAAAATCTGATCGACCGCATTTACGATACCTTTATTGATGAAGAAGAACTGCAGGTCTGTGATATGGCGATCCGCGAAATTGCCGATTCATTGCCGAAAAAACCACATTCATCCCGCGAGTTCATCCGCGAAATGGGTAAATATCTGACAGTTCATGCGCAGAAACCGGATTCACTGGTTCAACTGGCGTATGAGCATCATGTACCTATTTTCTGTCCGGCTTTCTCCGACAGCAGTGCCGGTTTCGGACTTGTTCGTCACCAGTGGGATAACCCCGATGCCCATGTAAGCATTGATTCTGTTAAGGATTTCCTGGAACTGACCCGTATTAAAATGGCAGCAAAAACCAGTGGTTTGTTCATGATTGGCGGCGGAGTTCCCAAGAACTTTGCGCAGGATACCGTTATTTGTGCCGAAATTCTCGATAAAGATGTTCCCATGCACCAGTATGCTGTTCAGATCACTGTTGCCGATGTACGCGATGGTGCCTGTTCCAGCTCAACCCTGAAAGAAGCCGCATCCTGGGGTAAAGTGGATACCGTGTATGAGCAGATGGTGTATGCTGAAGCAACCTCGGTTCTTCCGCTCATCTGCAGCTATGTATATCACAATGCCGACTGGAAATCCCGTCCCCGTTACCATTGGGCCGAGAAAATTGATAACAA
>CAYLTH010000098.1:11060-12472 GCA_964386485.1 uncultured Bacteroidales bacterium
TTCTTCATCATCATCCCACACATGTTCAATTTTTTGCGGTCCTTCCCGGCGGAAATACCAGGCAACGGTGGAACCGGCGATTAATCCCATCAGGTGTGATTCCCAGCTGATATTTTTATCCGGAAACAATTCGGGGAATATGCCCCAAACCAATGATCCGTAGGTAAAGGCCACGAAAAAGGAAATGGACATGAGTCGCTTTTCCCTGCGCAGCAATCCACTCAGGAAAATGAAGGCAGCAAAACCATATACCAGTCCGCTGCTGCCGATATGAAACGCTTCCTGACCCCAGAACCAGACCCACAAACCGGTGATTCCCCATATCATAAAAAAGACCCGGAAGGCAATTTCGCGGTAGAAATAGAAGATACAGGAACTCAGGATCAAAAAAGGAATCGTATTGGCATACAGGTGAGCCCAGTCGCCATGGATAAAGGGGGAAGCAAAAATGCCCGGTAATCCTTTAATTTGTAAGGGATAGATCCCCAGAAAAGCCAGATTGATCTTTGTTTCCACCTCAAAAATTTTCACAACCCACATGAGTGCAGTGAAAACCAAAGGGAAAACGAGACTTTTGTATATGTTTTTCAGGTCTTTATTCATCAGAACGATCGTCCAGGGCTTAATTATCCTGACCGAATTTAGGCATTTTTGTGAAATATTGTGCCATGATTATTTTTCCGACAGAATGGCATGATATACTCCGTTATGCCACATGATAAAAAAATCTCAACAATGATAAAAGTTACTAATAAAGTACGTATATTTGTACTTCATTAGTAACTTAACGATAGAAACAATGAAAGCTGCAAATTTTACCGAGTTTAGAACTAAACTCAAACAATATCTTGACGATGTCGAGACGAACAATGAAACATTGATTATTAAAAGAGGCTCAGGTCATGGTGCTGTCCTTATTTCCCTGGATGAATTCAATTCAATCCTTGAAACCGTCCATATTCTCAGTTCAAAACCTAATGCAGATAGACTTTATGAATCTATCCAACAAATGAAATCTGGACAGACTTTTCAGAAAGATTTAATTGAAGACTAATGAAAATAATTTTTTCAAAAAATTCTTGGGAAGATTATCTTTCCTGGCAAAGTGAGGATCGAAAAATGCTGAAGAAGATTAATGCCCTTATCAAAGACATCATCAAATCACCTTACGACGGAATAGGAAAACCTGAACCATTGAAATATGATCTAACTGGCTTATGGTCCAGACGTATTGACAGGGAACACCGCTTGGTTTATCGTGTTGCCGAAGATGATCTCTTAATATATAGCTGTCGTTATCACTACGATAATTAACCATTTGGCATAACAAAGCACAAAAGCCAATCTATATGCCTAATATTCAATATAGTAACATAAATACCGGGTGGGCTTCTGTGCAAACACGTTACCAT
>CAYLTH010000099.1:0-12339 GCA_964386485.1 uncultured Bacteroidales bacterium
CCTGATAAAAGCCTGTCTGCACTGGAATTTCAAACTCAATACTGTTGCCAGAGACTCCCTGCAGTATTTTTATAAACAGTTGAAATACAAGATGATGATTGATCAGTATATGGCATCCTCCGCCATGGATTCTGTATCTCGTGAGAAGATTGGGAGAATACTGCAATAAAAAAAGCCGTCAGTTGACGGCTTTCTGTGGGAGTTACTGGATTCGAACCAGTGACCCTCTGCTTGTAAGGCAGATGCTCTGAACCAACTGAGCTAAACTCCCTTTAAGAGGCTGCAAAATTAACAAATTTTTTATAACTCCAAATATTTTTTAAAAGAAATATTTTTTCACCGTCTACACCCCGCGTTATCATTACAATGTTAAAAAAAAAATAGATTTTTATTCAGATTCTGTATAAATAACATGCAAATGTATTATCTTTGCAACAAAATATACAACTTATGAAAGCATCAACAACAGGACTTGATATCGACGTTTTGGAGAGAACCGGCAGTCGCCTGTATTCATTGACGCATCCAATGAGGATTGCTATTATTGAATTACTCCTCGCCAAAGAAAGATTGAGCGTTACTGAGATTTACAAACATCTCAAAATCGAACAGTCACCCTGCTCTATTCATCTTAAGATATTGAAAGAGAGCGGAGTATTGTCATCACGCCGCGATGGAAAAAAGATTTTCTATTCTGTGAATCAGAAAAATCTGAAAAAAGTCATCGATTGCGTTGAGAGTTGCTCTATTGCTTAATCCAAATACCGCTGAATGAAGGAGCCCGGGGGGGGCAGTGATCCTTTAAAAGGCTAATAGTTAATTGATTATTGGAAATGGACCACATGTAGTATCCATTTCCATTACAATCTGTGTCTTTATAAATGACAATCGTACTGTCGGTTGCCGTAAAAGATACACTTGAATTACTATGTCCCGGAATCGGATCAATCATTTCCCAGGTCAAAATACCGGAAACTGACATTGTTAGTCTCACCCGGTAATCTGTTCCCCCTACATTCATAGTTCTTTGCCAGGATGCAGCTAATGCCTGCATCCCTGATATTTCCTTGGTTTTCCAGTCTGTTTTAAGTTTTTCCATCCTGCCCGGACAGCTGTCGCCAACCATCGAGAGCTTTAACATTCCGTTTTGGGCTGTGTATTCATAAACGCCTGTTTCCCAACAATTTCCATTGTTGTAAAATCCCAGTTGATTGCCACCTTCCAGTACACTGCCCAGATCATTTTCAATTCCTGTCAGCGTATCCATAATCACCCAGGCATATTTCCCATCTGCCTGTCGCAAATGTAATTCAGCTGTGAATTGATTCGCACCGTTAAAAGTATGTGTCCAGGATCCCCAGGGTAAAGAAGATGGAATTTCTTCTTCTTTTGAATCTTCCTTGCACGAAAAAACGGAAAACAGCAGCATTAAAAGAACCAGCCCTGAAAGTTGTCGAACTGGATTTTTACTAAACAGCATATTCATAACCTGATTTTTAATATTGAATAAAACAGTCCGAAATTGAACCGGAATGAATCTTCGAAGTTAAGAATAGTTCCCAAAATCATCAAAAAAAAAAGGGCATCTCTTGTGAGACGCCCTCCTTTTGAAGGAAATTCAACATTAATTATTTCAGGATTTCACCTGAACACCAAAGAACGGGAGTACTGTAGAAGCGTTTTCAGGGGTTATTTTCAGATACAATGTGCCATCTTTGAAAACATAGTAGTCAAAATCCATGTTTTCTTTTTCGGCTTCGGTCATCAGCAGATTGCATTTACCTCTTTCACCGCAATAACGATACAATTTGAGTCCGTTGCGGGCTGTGAGACATTCCATAAATGGGTTTTTTGCGGTCGAAACACCATCAAGAGGCATTCTTTCATAAAGCTTCCCGTTAAACATAACGGCTTCCAGTTCAGAATAATCGAATTTGGTTAGTCCGCCATTTTCATTTACCAGTTTCGCCTTTGTCCAGCCAAACTGAATATCTGTTGCAAAATAGGTCTGCCCATTTACTTTAACATAATTTACCTCGGTATTTTTTGCGGCATATAATCCGGTTGATACGATGGCCATCAACATAATAATCATGATCTTTTTCATTTTGATTTCTCCTTATTTATTTGTTAGATTAAACATGAAGCAAAAATAGCTAACATGTTGATAGTGAAACAAGTGAAATCGATCAACTGGAGATATCAGCAGATGAATGGCCAGATTAAACCACATTCCGTTTAATCTGCCAAAGCAGGCATTTCATCGACCCGGAAAGGCAATTGGTATAGACAAGGATCAGGGCTGAGAACGCACTAATTTCATCTCCTGCACGAGATGCCCGGCCCCACACACTTTGTCGATCACAAAAAGACAATAGCGAATATCAAGCGAGATATTCCGGCATTGATCCGGATCATACATCAGATCACTCATCGTGCCTTCCCAGCATCGGTCGAAATTGATCCCGATCAACTCCCCTTTTGCATTGAGGACCGGACTTCCGGAATTTCCTCCCGTTGTATGATTCGTGGCAATAAAACAAGTGTTGAGTTGCCCGGTGCTCGTGGCATACTGGCCAAAATCACCAGTTGTTGCAAGCGCTTTCAGACGAGGATCAACACCATAATCGAAAATACTGGTGTCCTCCTTTTGCAAAATACCATCTATGGTTGTGGAAATATTATACTTAACCCCGTCAGCCGGGTAATAGGGCTTTACCTGTCCGTAAGCAACCCTTAATGTCAGATTGGCATCCGGGTAAAACCGGCGACTGGTCTGCATTTCCCGCTGTGCTTTCATGTAAATCCTTTGCAGACTGTCGGTTTGATCGCGGTATCCTGATAATTTGGGTTGTATCTTTTCGATCATGAAATCATTGAATTCCTGTCCCAGTTTATAGGCGGGATCTTTAAGGATTTTTTTATAATCTGATGCTTTATAGGAGGCCAGAAATGCAGTGAGCCCGGCCTCATCATCAAGAAATGAACCCTCGTAAAGCTTTTCAACATATTTTGAATAATCCTCCTTTGAAAAGCTTTCCATTTTCCTGAGTGTTGCCGGTTTCAGATTCCCATCTAAACGACTTGCATACTCCTGTAAAAGCCAGGGAGCGAGCTCCAAATCAAGGGGTTTATGGTAATTTTTGAAGAAATCAGCTGCTCCTTTCTGAAGCTGGGTCAGGGTCTTATTCAATTCTTCCGGTTTGGTATCCGGGTTTTTACTTTGCTTTACCAGATTGGCAAACTGCCTGCTAAACCGGATCAATTCAATTCCCATTCCAGCCTCATTATAATAAGTAGCAGCTATAGTAAGAGGTTTTGATTTCTTATAAATATCTGAAAATAAAGGCAATATCCCTCCATACAAGGTTTTCCTACCGGCCTCTTTATCTGCCCAAACCTGAAAATCCGATTCAAAAGCCTGCTTCTTCTCCATGGCATTAAGGCGTTTAAGCCCTTTGCTTTCGCCTATCCACTTTTTCCAGCCATTGGCAATACCGGCTGCTTTGGCCGAATATTGAATCCGTACCTTACGATCCTGATCCATATATTTATTAATCACTTCCAGCCGTTTGTCCCGGATCCTGATCCGGATCGGATTCTCCGTTACGCTGATTTGCTCTACGGCAGGTGAACTCAGGTATTCCTGGGTTGTTCCGGGATATCCGAATACGAAGGTAAAATCACCTTCCTTGTACCCATCCAGCGAAATCGGAAAGAAAAATTTGGGTTCATACGGAACATTATCCTTCGAATATTCAGCCGGCTTCCCATCTTTCCCTACATACACGCGAAAAACACTGAAATCACCCGTATGGCGTGGCCACATCCAGTTATCCGTATCGCCGCCGAATTTTCCGATACTCGAAGGAGGAGCTCCCACAAGGCGTACATCTTTAAATACTTCATTCACAAACAGATAATACTCATTTCCGGCATAAAACGGTTTAATCATGGCCTGGTAATGGTTATCCTTCTGGGCTTCTTTGATAATATTTTTACTATTCACATTGATAAGACTGTCGCGGGTTTCTTCATCCATTCCGTTTTGTACGCCTGCAAGCACTTTTGCAGTGACATCTTCCATTCTTATAAGCAATGTAACAGTGAGACCGGGATTGGTCAATTCCGCATCCCGGGTTTTGGCCCAGAAACCATCAGCCAGGTAATCATGCTCAAGGCTGCTGTGCGCCTGAATACGACCATATCCGCAGTGATGATTGGTCAGAATCAGGCCCTGGTTCGATACAAATTCGGCTGTACAACCTCCGCCAAACAATACTACACCATCTTTCATACTGGAATGGTTAATACTGTATATGTCTTCTGCAGTCAGTCTGAATCCCATCGACTGCATTTCCTTTTCATTCATTTGCTGGAGCAAAACCGGCAACCACATGCCCTCTCCAGCCATAAGTGATTGCAATCCAAGGGATACCAACATGAAAATGCCGGCGAAAATTGTCTTCAGGTTCATAGTGTTTTATTTAATAGCAATGGTTTCGATTTCGATCAGTCCACCCAGCGGAAGCCGTGAAACTTCATATGCGGCACGTGCCGGTGGGCTTTCGGTGTAAAATTTCCCATAAATCTCATTCATTTCGGCAAAATGACCCAGATCCTTCAGCAAAACAGTTGATTTAACAACATCTGCAAATGTATATCCGGCTTCTGCCAGTATCAGTCCGATGTTCTTCATAACCTGCTCGGTTTGTTCGCGGATTCCGCCTTCGACAAGTTTCTGGGTTTTAACATCAATGGCCAACTGCCCGCTGATATATAAAATGCCATTTTTTTCAATCGCCTGGCTGTATGGACCAATTGCAACAGGAGCTTCGGGACTGTAAATAACTTTTTTCATAGAATAAATATTATTTCTTTTTGTTTAAATAATGATAATCAAGATAATATAAAAACTTGAATGTCAATGAGTTCAATTGTGGAGTATCCCAGGTATTTCTGAAATTTTCGGCCAGATCATGAACCACAACAGCTTCTTCATTCAGGATAGAATTTTTCCATACGATTTCGGCTTTACTGCCCGGAGAGAATTCCCAGGAGAAAACAAGATCCACATTAAAAGCATTGAAATTAAAATCGGCCATAATTCCGGGATTGTCTACATCGGTCAATCCTCCATTTTCCCGTAACCGATAGTATTTATCATATTCTCCCCACGACCAGTAATGCCGGAGACGAAGATTCAACGATAAATTATTCCGGAATAAATAGCGTGCATCCACTGAATTTTCTAATTCATCTACATCTCTTCTTCCAAAATAAACTGTTGGAACAGCGCTATAGTCGGTCGAAGCATATCCGATATCCCTTTTCGAATGGAAATACCGTAATTTGTATTTCATTCCCAGATGGTCGTTTACACGGATAATCGGCTGGAAGGTATACATCCACAGTGCAAAACTCTCTGTAGCCGCACCGATAAATCCCACACTCATATCAATGGCCAGAGGCTTGCGGTAATCAGAACTGATCCCGATTTCAGCATCAGTGTACCTTGGTTTTATATAAAATCTTCCTGCATACCGGGGTTCATAATAATCATATCCCTGCTGAAGATCATGCGATGCCCATAACCATATGCTGAGATAATTCATCAGGGTTCCCCAGGTATTGGTTGAAATAGAAAAATCGGTTGTTTTTCCTGTTGCAAAATTCGTTTTATGGTCAATTTCGAGGCGGGGAAAAAGTTCGCGGAATATTCCGACAGGCTGGAAAAAGCCATAATACAATCTCCCGAAATGCTCGACTTCATTATTATAGGCCATATAGCCCATATCATTCGAATTGAACTTATCATCCATCATACTTCGGGAAAACCAGTATTGAAACCGGCCACTCATTTTCCCGAATCCGGCAGAATACTTTTTCCCGATATTTGTAAGATGCTTTCCGTCACCTCCATCGACTGTGTCAAAAATCTGACTGAATGCCCCGCTGAGCGACAGACGCAATGTATTTTTCCGGTTATTGAGTGTAAGACCGGCCCCGGTTACATTGGCATTTTTGAATTCTTTGGCACGGTTTACATTGGTATTGATGATATACAGCGAACTGTTATTCTTCAAAACCTGATCAATGACGACAATGTTATAATTGGTCATGGGATCCGTCAGGAATTTACGGGTATTCCCGAGACTATCCTCAATCGTGGCATAGGTATTATCCGTGATGGCATTAAAGATTCCGATCGCAAATCCTTTTTTATTCCGGCCCGAAAATTTTACTGCATTCAAAAGTTTTGCCTGAAACGGATTTTTACGGATACTTTCGCCCTCTTTCAGTTGATAGGGCACATAATAGTATGCCAGCGGTATGCGTCCGATGCGGCGCGAATAAAACAGATTTCCCTTCTGAAACAAATCAACAGCTTCCTGGAAAAACGACCGGTTTTCATTGTAGGAAGTTTCATAAGCAGTCAGGTTTTTGATCAGATTATCCGACTGAACCTGACTAAAATCGGGCAAAAGCGTCACATCGAGGGTGTGGCTTTCGTTGATGCCTAATTTCAGATCCATTCCACCTCCAAAAACATAGGATGTATTGGATGAACCGGCAATATTTAACGGATAATGCTCTATTGTAGTGCTGACATAGGGAGTGAGTGACAACCGGAAGGGAGGTTTAATATTCTCAATACCATTGAGTTTTCCCCAATAAACCAGTGTATTGGTAGCCCCGTTGGCTTCAAGTGCCCATTGATTCTGCTCCCGGTTCCGCCGGATATAGCGAATAAGCTGCAGCCCCCATTTCTGGGCAGATACTTTCGGAAACCGTATGGCGCTGTAAGGAATTTTCATTTCAACAATCCAGCCTTCAGCATTGATGCGGGCTGCACTGCTCCAGACTGCATTGAAGGAAGCATCCCCTACCCGATAGTCCTGTTGCACTCCAGCCGCTGTTACCACAAAGGCATAAGCATCCGTCTGATTATCATAAGTGTCAAATTTAATTCCAAACCAGTCGGTATTCAGATCATCATCATCGCGGTTTCCAAGCTGTTTCAAAATACTGTCGGGATGGGTATCTTTCATAACAGCCAGCACGTAGAGCGCCATGTCATCATACAGTATTCGCACTTCTGTTGATTGGGTTGTGGGCTTGTCGTAGAGCGGACGGTATTGCCTGAAATCATTCACCGGTGTACACTGCGCCCATTCAGCTTCATCCGCTTTTCCGTCAATTTTCGGGGAACGAGAGGTACGGGTAGCAAGTGACAGTTTTTCGGTTTGTGCCGAAAGGGTTATATAGGACCCCAACAACAGAAGTAGCAGAATTATCCGGTTCATCCATGCAAAAATAGATAATTCGTAGCATAAAAAAAAATCCCTGCCGGATAGAAACACCGGCAGGGATGGAGGATATATAGAGCAAGATGTTATTCGGCGGGGTGGGAGTTGATATAGTTAATCCAATAATGATCGGAAGTATTCATTGCTTCAAAAATCGAGTCTTCAGCAACAAATTCATCGACCTGATTTTTCCAGAAGGTCGGGTTACTGAGCATTTCTGATTCAGGTTCCGGTGTCTGCTCAGCAGCAGAGTTTTCGGTTTTGGTATTGGTTTTCAGAAAATCAACCCACCAGGTTGTATTGGTGAGCATGTCGTTGAATACATTCACCACTTTTGCAGTAGTTGTTTCAACACCTTCTGATCCATTTAAAGGACTAACAGTTTCTGCTGCCTGAAGATTCCCTGAGAAAGTCATTCCAAGGCTTACTATTACTGTACTGATTAATTTCATCCCGTATCCGCTTAAAAGTTCAATTGTTTTCATCTTTTTGTGTTTTAAATTGTTTGTTTTCTTTGTTGTTATGACGGCAAAATTATACCGGATGTTACAGGTGGGCAAAAGAAAATCGATCAGAACGGGTTTAAATCCCGGTGAATGCCGTATTTTTCCGGTTTAATCCGGAAAAAATTTGATTGAACTTTTGCTTTTATTAACTTTGCAATCCTGTTTTATTTAGACTTAATATAAATATTTATGCCTCATTATCATTCACTTGGCAAATTCCCTTCAAAAAGGCATGTTCAATTCGCTAAACCTGAGGGTGGATTATATTCTGAACAACTGGTTTCCACTGAGGGATTTTCGGATCTCTATTCGCTGACATACCATGTGTATCCGCCAACTATGGTTACACAAATTGACAAAGCATTTGATGCATCACCCAGGGTAGCGCTGGCAAAAAACACACAACATCGTAGTTTTAAAGGGTTTAACGTTGAGCCGGAAGACGATTTTCTGAAAAGCCGGAAGTATATGCTGGTGAACAGGGATTGTTATGTTAGTCTGGCTGCTCCGCGCAAATCCATGACAGATTATTATTACAAGAACAGCTCAGCTACCGAAATCCTGTTTATTCACAAAGGCTCAGGTGTTCTGAAAACCATGTATGGCAACCTGCGCTTTTCTTATGGTGATCATTTGGTTATCCCGAAGGGTGTTCACTATCAGATTCATTTTGATGATACCGACAACCGCTTATTTATTGTGGAGTCGTTTGGTTTTGTGAAATTCCCACGCCGGTATATTAACCGTGCCGGTCAGTTACTCGAACATTCACCCTTCTGTGAACGCGATATCCGCAAACCATCCGAACTCGAAACCTTTGATCAGAAGGGCGATTTTAAAATGCTGATTAAAAAGGATGATCTGATCTATCCTTATCATTATGCCACACATCCTTTTGATGTTATTGGCTGGGATGGATACCATTATCCCTATGCCTTATCGGTTCATGATTTTGAACCCATTACGGGCCGTGTACATCAGCCGCCGACGGTTCACCAAACTTTTGATTGCAGGAATTTTGTGATGTGTGCCTTCGTTCCGCGTTTGTACGATTATCACCCGCTAGCCATTCCGGCACCCTATAATCACAGCAATGTCGACTCAGATGAAGTACTCTATTATGTAGATGGTGATTTCATGAGCCGCAACAATATTGAAAAAGGTCAGATTACCCTGCATCCCATTGGCATTGTTCACGGACCGCATCCCGGTGCAGTTGAACGCAGTATCGGTAAAGCCGGAACAGAAGAACTGGCTATTATGGTTGATACTTTTAATCCGCTTATGCTCACTGAAGAGGCTATGGGCATCGAAGATCCCGACTATTACAAATCATGGATACACTAATTATTATTAATACCCTTTCGCTTAACAATTATGGCAACAGATGACTTTCTACCGATTAACGGTACAGACTATGTGGAGTTTTACGTGGGCAATGCCAAACAGGCGGCCCATTATTACCAAACAGCCTTTGGTTTCCAGCCACTGGCATATGCAGGACAGGAAACCGGGCTGAAAGACCGTACTTCCTATGTTCTTCAGCAGGACAAAATCCGCTTTATTTTAACCAGTTCACTTTGTCCTGACAATCATATTGCCGGCCATCACCTCCGCCATGGAGATGGTGTAAAAGTAATTGCGCTTTGGGTGGATGATGCCCGTAAATCCTATGAGGAAACCGTGAAACGTGGTGCCCGTTCCTATTTCGAACCCCGTGTTGATAAAGATGAAAACGGAGAAGTGGTAACAGCCGGTATTCATACATACGGCGAGACCGTTCACGTTTTTGTTGAACGCAAGAACTATTCCGGTCCCTTTCTCCCGGGTTATATCAAATGGGACCCAATATACCGCCCGACGGATACCGGTTTGCATTTTGTTGATCACATGGTAGGCAATGTTGACTGGGGTCAGATGGATGTGTGGGTGAAGTTTTATGAAGAGGTAATGGGATTTAAAAAGCTGATCAGCTTCGATGACAAGGATATCTCAACTGAATATACTGCTCTGATGAGTAAAGTCATGAGCAATAACAATGGCTATATCAAATTCCCGATCAATGAACCGGCAAAAGGCAAAAAGAAAAGCCAGATCGAAGAATACATTGAATATTACAAAGGTTCCGGTGCACAGCATGTAGCCATGGCAACCTATGATATCGTATTTACAATCAAAGAATTGCGTTCCAGAGGTGTTGAATTTTTGCACGTTCCTGACACCTACTATGAAACGGTTACTGATCGGGTTGGTATTATCGAAGAAGATCTCCAGGTGCTGAAAAGCCTGAATATTCTCATCGACCGCGATGATGAAGGATATTTGTTGCAGTTGTTTACCAAACCGGTGCAGGACAGACCCACTGTTTTCTTCGAAATTATACAAAGAAAGGGTGCTAAATCGTTTGGAAAAGGAAACTTTCAGGCCTTGTTTGAATCGATAGAGCGGGAACAGGCGAGACGCGGAACATTGTAAATGTGCAAATGTGCAAATGTGCAAATGTGCTGATGTGCTGATGGCTGATGGCTGATAGCTGATAGCTGATTAAAATGTTATAATTGATATTATGAAAAAGAGTTGGATTGAGGTTTTGGACGGGAGTGATTTCCCCTTATACAATTTACCGTTTGGAGTGGCATCGAAGGTGTTTTGTCCGCCAAAAGTGGTGACACGCATCGGGGATATGGTAATCGACCTGAGTGTACTGGCCCGTGAAGGCTATTTTCTGAATTGCGATTATGCAACGATGAATTCGTTTGACAAGCCCCGGCTGAACGAATTTATGGCGTTGGGCCGGGATGTCTGGTCCTCCGTAAGGAAAAGACTTCTGGAACTGTTTGATGAAGAAAACCCCGAACTGCGCGACAATGCAACAGACCGGCGTAAAGTTCTCTTTCCTGTTTCAGAAGTTGAGATGCATTTACCTTTCAGGATTGGCGATTATACTGATTTCTACTCCAGCAAGGAACACGCAACCAATGTAGGGATGATGTTTCGTGATCCGGCCAATGCGCTTCTGCCCAACTGGAAACACATTCCTGTGGCCTATCACGGAAGAAGCTCGTCGATTGTGGTTTCCGGAGCAAAGATCTCACGCCCCTGCGGCCAGATCAAACTGCCGGATTCCGATAAACCAATCTTTAGTCCAACCCGAAAAATGGACTTTGAACTGGAAATGGCCTTTGTGGTCGGGAAGGAAAATGCCATGGGTACTCCTGTAACAACAGCTCAGGCTGAATCGCACATTTTTGGCATGGTCATCTTTAATGATTTGTCGGCCAGAGATATACAAAACTGGGAATATGTCCCATTGGGGCCTTTTCTTTCTAAGAATTTCGGCTCGGTGATGTCGCCCTGGGTGGTTACCATGGAAGCACTCGACATGTTCCGCACCCCCGGACCTGTTCAGGATGTAGCCATTCTGCCCTACCTGGAATTTGAAGGAGAAAAAAGCTATGACATCGAACTGGAAGTCTGGCTTCAACCCAAAGGACTGGATGCCAAAAAGATCTGTTCTTCCAACCATAAACACCTGTACTGGAACCTGTATCAGCAACTCGCTCATCACACCATTAACGGCTGTAACCTACGGGTTGGCGACCTCTGTGCCTCCGGAACCATCAGCGGACCCGAAGCGGGAGCTTATGGTTCATTGCTTGAAATAACCTGGAACGGTCGGGATGCCATTGTTTTTGAGGACGGAACAGAACGCCGCTTCATCGAGGATCATGATACCATTATAATGAAAGCTTTTGCCAAAAAAGACGGGTATCGCCTTGGATTTGGGGAAAGTGTGGTAACCATTATACCTGCAAAACAATGAAAACAATTGACCCTGAACTCATTGGAAGTGGAAAACTGCATCAGTTTTTTCTGAGTTCCATTGCCCCACGGCCGATCGCTTTCGTGAGTACTGTGGATGCGCATGGAAATCCAAACCTCAGTCCTTTTAGTTTTTTTAATGCATTCGGGGTCAATCCCTCCACATTGATATTTTCTCCAAACCGGCGCAACCGTGATTCTTCATTGAAACACACCTTTTTGAATATCAAAGCAGTACCGGAAGCTGTCATTAATATTGTAAGTTACGACATAGTCCATCAGGTTAGTCTTGCCAGTACTGAATATCCGGATGGTGTCAATGAATTTATAAAAGCCGGACTTACCGCTTTACCCTCAGAAAAAATCAGGCCATTCCGGGTGGCAGAGTCGCCCATTCAATTTGAATGCCATGTCAGGGAAGTGATAGAAACAGGAATTGGCCCGGGCTCAGGAAATCTGATTGTATGCGAAGTGCTGCTGGTGCATGTCAAAGAAGAAATACTGGACGAAAACGGAATGATACTCCCTGACAAAGCACGTCTGGTGGGTCGGATGGGTGGTGATTATTATGTCAAGGCTTATGGCGACAGCCTTTTCAAAGTTGCCAAGCCTGTCACCCGCAAAGGAATCGGAATTGATGCCCTGCCTGAATACATCAAAAACAGCCCCTATTTATGCGGAAATCATTTGGGGATGCTGGG
>CAYLTH010000100.1:0-1458 GCA_964386485.1 uncultured Bacteroidales bacterium
GTCTTCATGACTGAACTTACGTAAACGATGATCTTACGAGACCTGGAAAGTCTTTTGTTCTGAGCCCGGCTCAAAAAGTAATCCCCGCATTCTCGCATTCTTGCCTTTTTGAATTCTTGAATTTAAAAGCTGTGTTGGGTTCTGAAGTAAGATTCAACCGAACAAATTCTAAGTGAACTTTGTGCCTAAGTGGTGAAATAATCCCTTGATTTACTGCAACTTCAAAATATTATCTGAGAAAATCTGTGGATAAAAGAAATCTAAAAGTTCTCGTACGTTCACCGCTTACAAAAAACTCAGCTCCCCCACTCTTCTTTATAGTATCCCGAAAGCCGTTGAATGGTATCCTCAAATGGCGTATAGGAAAACGCATCCACGTCCAGGATTTTCTTCCCGGAATAAATATACTCCTGCATGGAGGTAACCGCTGTTTCACGGGTCAGGAGCGGCTTACTGCCAAACAGGGATGAGCGGACAGCCTCCACACGCCAGGCTATTCCGGCCAGTGCAGCATTGGCCCGGATACCCGGTTTCCGTTTACCCAAACCGTCAGCGATATCTGAAAACAGTCGTTTATAGCTGATGTTATCAACCGACAGGATATAGCGTTCTCCGCTAATTCCATTCTTCATCAGCAATATCATGGCCTTTACAACATCCAGTACATCCACAAAACCATTGATACCCCCGGGATAGATGTGCAGGCCTTTCCACACACTGTGGAAAATGCGGGCAGTTCCGCTGTCTGTTTCGCCATATCCCAGAATGATGGCCGGGTTTACAATAACCGCACTCAGTCCTTCTTCAATTCCTCTCCAGACTTCGCGTTCGGCACCGTATTTACTGATTGCATAATGACTGTTATAGCGGCTTGTTTTCCAGGAGGTTTTTTCGGTAATCAGGTCTTCTGCCCCACCCCGTCCGATGGCGGCTATAGAGCTCACATGACACAGTCTGATTTCAGGCCTTTTCAGCAGCGCATTCACCATGTTTTCGGTTCCCCTGACATTGATCTCCATCATGCGCTTATGCATCGCAGGATCAAAGGAAACCACAGCTCCGCAATGATACACTTCTGTAATGCCTTCAAGGGCATCATGCAATGAATAGATATCCAGCAGATCCCCCTCCACAAAACGAATTTGAGCCAGTAATGGGTCCGCATCCTTTTCAGACAGGTGGTGAAACACTTTATTCAGCATGGTCATCGTACTATCCTGACGTTTCAGAATACACACCTGCCGGCCCTCCTGTAAAAGATGCCAGGCCAGATATGAACCTAAAAATCCGGTGCCTCCCGTGATTAAAACCATTTGCTTTCTGTTTGAAGTACAAAACTAGTCATTTCTTACACATAATCTTAATCAAAGTGACGCGTAACGCGTGACGCGTGACCAGTAAGAGACCAGTGACCAGTAACAATTCCCCCCGCTTCGGGGGGCAGGGGGGTAAACCAGT
>CAYLTH010000100.1:1558-8036 GCA_964386485.1 uncultured Bacteroidales bacterium
CCAGGATTTACCGGGACAGCCTCAGGGTTCAGGTTCAGGCCGAATGCCTGATATATAGGGAGGAGGGCTTACCGAATAATATTTACTTTACGAACCAGCTTATCACCGGCAGCATTGATGGTTTGCAGGGTATAGCTTCCCGGGTTCAGATCCGATGTGTTCAGATCGATGCGGGTTTTACCGGAACTCAGGTGTGCAATCTGTTTCAGGACTTTATTGCCAAGAATATCCACCATATTAATGGTAATATCTTCAGATTTAGCAGAATAAAGTTCGAGGGTCAGCTTGTCCTTTGCAGGATTGGGATACATGCGGTCGATTCCGGTTTCTTTGGGTTCTGCAATCGCAGTGGTAATGCCATTGGGTGTTACCGTCATTCCAACATTGGTTACTGCGGGTACAGCCTGTGATAGTGTAATAACAGCAGGTACACATCCAAGACCCGGAACTTCGGCATAAATCTTATAGGTTCCGAAAGCCAGGGTAGCAAAACTGAACTGACCGGCTGCGTTGGAATACGTCATGGCCAGAGGTTGGTCACTCATATCCAGCAGGATAATTTCAACATTGGGTACGGGCACACCGCTGGTAGTAAACTTATTCCCTGTAGTAATGGTTCCGTTGATGTTTCCGGGTCCGGCATTCGGTCCGATAACCGGAACAAGGTTGATATTATAAGGATTGGACGGCTGACCAAGAATAATTGGCGTAGCACCCGACCAGAAAATGGAACTGGTATAATAGGTTGGCATATACTGACCGTAGTACATTGATCCCGGCATCAGGGTAGCCAATAAATAATACAAACCGTTTGGTACATTATTGAAATAGTAGAATCCGGATGAATCAATATACGCTGAATCAATCATATACATGAAGTTGGTTCCAGGTGTTGCAGAATACATATATACCCAGCCATAATCAGCATACTGACCATTGGCAAATACCTGTCCGCTGATCCATGAAGGATTGACAGCACTTACAAATATCTGTTGAGTAGTTGTATAGGTGCATCCTGCGGCATCGGCAGTTGTAAAGGTAACTGTATAGGTTCCACCGGCTCCATAAGTATGGGTAGCATAGGCTGCAGTACTTGTTGTTCCATCTCCAAAATCCCAGAAATAGGTATAGGGAGCAGTACCGCCAAAAGCATATCCATAGAATGCAGACAGCAGACCTTGTGTACTGTAACTGAAGTAATTCTGACACGGCACGGGATTATTTCCAACCCAGATGCTGTCGCAGAATGTACTGGTACAATTATTGGCACCGGCCACAACCAGACACACATTGTAAACACCATTCTGTGCATACTGATGATTCGGGTTTTGCAGGGTTGATGTCGTTCCGTCGCCAAAAGACCAGAACCAGCTGTTAATACTTCCCAACGACAAATCCCAGAACGAAATGGAGTTCACTGCATTGGAATCAGCATACCAGGAGAAAGCAGCCTGACATTGAGATGTTACTGTACAAATCTGGAAATTAACCGGAGGGAGTGTAGTACCACCCTGGTAAACGATTGTCATTACCTGATATGCATTCTGACAATCAATGACGAGAACGTTAAATGTGGTAAAAATACTGGGCGGAACCAATACGAAATCTGTAAAGTTTCCGGATGCATCTGTGTTAACAACATTGTAGTAAAAAAAGCCCGATCCCATGACGCTATCTGTCATAATGGTTACAGGATGATTGGCAACGCCCTGTCCGGTATTGGTACTTGTAACCGTACCACTGATCTGGACTGTCACTCCCTGCGCCAGCATATACAGCGGCAAAAGGGCAATAAATAAAAATGTAATGATTTTTTTCATACGCTCAGTGTTAAATTAAATTCTGTGTGTATACTATAGAGACAGACATCAATTAAAAAGTTGCCTGTTCAGGAGGAAAATTGAGAAAATACTTTGACTGATTTAATTGATTTTAATCAGCTTAAGTGATTTTACAGGAATCCCCTGACTTGAAACCGATACAAAATATGTGCCAGGCTCCCAGGATTCGAGCGGAATTGCGAGTTTATGCTGCTGATTATTCACTTTTTCTTCAACCTGATAGATAACACGGCTGCTTAAATCAGTGACCACAATACGCGAAACAGACTGTTGCGAAGGAATGAGAAGGAGTGTTGCTTCAGTAGTTGCCGGATTGGGATAAAGCTGAATATCGTCGAAACGGGTTTCAGGTGTATCATCCACTGAAGCGACAGTTGAGTTTTCCAGCACAAAAAACACATTTTTTACGTTCGGTTTGTTCTCATCCAGGACAACAGTAAAAGGTGTTGTCCAGATACCCGGAATTTCGGGATAGACCAGATAGGTGCCAAATTCCACAGAAGGAAATGCAAAATGACCTTCAGAATCACTGTAAACAACGGTATATGGCTGTTTATCTGTTGTCAGCAGAAACAGAGTAATATTTGAAGCAGGAACAAGATTCCCGTTTACATTTTTCGAAATAAACCCTTCGATACCACATGTACCTGTTGGATAGGGATTTGTTGAAGGGAGGGTAATATCGAAATTGAAAGCACTTTGTGTAAGATAAAGCGGGTTTACATCCTGCCAGAAGAGCTTATTTCCATAATATCCGGGAAGCGTTTGTGTTGATCCTGAAACAAAAACATCATGCGAACGGACAAGGTAATTTCCTTTAAACTTTTTAAAATAATAGTAAACACCTGTTTCATTGGCTGTGGTTGATGATTCAAAGACAAAAGACGAACCTTCCTGGCGGTAAAGTTCTGAGTATCCATAATTTATAGGAAATAAACCTTCGAAAACCTGTCCGCCGAAATTCAGGTAATCACTCTGTACATAACTGATCAGAGCATCCGCAGAATCGGATGTGTTAAAAACAGGCTGGCTGTCAAATACCTGGAGCACCACTTTATAATTCCCGGGTGTATTGTATTGTTTAAAGGGATGTCTCAGTGCAGATCCGGTACCATCACCAAAATCCCAGTAGTAATAGTTAACCCCTCCTGATGAGTGATCAGTAAACTGAACTTCGAGGGGATTATAAGGATTTTGGGAGTAGGTAAAAGCAGCATTACATAAAACATTCGAAACATTAATGTACTTTACGATAGAATCTTCACAGATATGAAACTGGTCATGGATTTTAAGTTTTACGGCGTAAGTTCCCGGATTGGTATATACTTTAACCGGATTTTTCTGATTGCTGAAGGTCTGATCACCAAAATCCCAGAAATAATCTTCCGCATTATACGAAAGGTTATTAAAATCTACTGCCAGGCTTACTGAGGGATTCAGCGTATAGCTGTAATTGGCAAAACAGGTCATGGGCATCCCCGTACACACTGTAAAGTAGTAAGGGTTTTGAGGAATCGGAGCACTGAATTTATAAAGGTGAACCGTTCCAAAACAATCATGGGTAAAAACTTCAAAAGGGGTATAATGATCGTATGGATAAAAAATTGTATCAATAAAATACCCTTCAAAATTGGTAGTTAAAGTATCACAGAAGTTGTAATATTGTTCATTTGTGTCACTTTTAATCACAATGCGTTGCCCGGCAACGGGTTCTCCTGATTGTGAATTCAAAACAAAACCATAGACCACAAAATGTTGCGCAAAGGACGATTGAAAAGCACAGGCAA
Source organism: uncultured Bacteroidales bacterium (assembly GCA_964386485.1). GTDB lineage: Bacteria > Bacteroidota > Bacteroidia > Bacteroidales > CAIXZF01 > CAIXZF01. The sequence continues at coordinate 5,187 of CAYLTH010000100.1, forward strand.
AACTTCCCAGAAAGGCACCCACTAAAAGCAATTGTCGAAGGTTTTTCATGTCTGTTGAATTAGAAATTCCAGATGAAGCCTGTTTTCAAACCAAAATAATCATTCCTTTTCGGAAGTATCTGAGTGCTTCTGAAAGGATTTCCTACAAAGGTAGTATAAACTGGTCCAAAGAACAATGAAGCTTTATCATTGAGCATGTATTCATAACTGGCCTCAAGCGACCATTTCAGGCTGTTTGATTTACGAAAACCGCTTTCTTCTGTTGATGTAATGATATTATCAGTAGCAGAGAAAGGGGTGATATATCCTGATTTATTCAGAAGAAATGAAAAAATCAACCCTGATTTAAGCAGAATGCTGTGTCGTTTAAAATTAAAACTGTAGCCTGCAAAAACCGGAATACTTGCAAATACATAACTCATATCAGACCGGCCTTTGTTAATATGTTCAACCGAATCGTAAACAGAAACATCATGATAATGGTAAGTTGGGATCTCTGTTCCGTTAATTGAATCATACACAAAGGAAATCGAATCAAGATTATGATATGATCCGATAAGCGGATGATAGCGGGTATCTCTTGTCAGGTAGGATGATTCACGACTGATTCCTATCCCGGTTTCAAGAATAAAGTGTTCCCGTTTCAGGCGAAAAATCGCATTGGGATTCAGTACAGAAGCAGGCATTGCATTTTCGCCGGAGGAAGTCAGCCAATGATTCGAAATACTAAAGCCAACACTCAGTGTAAGTACAGGTCTTACATAATCGTAATGGCTGCGCAGATCATTCTTTAACAGTCCGAGGATTTCTTCTTTATCCATACCGCTCAGTCTGAACGGATCAAGAAAATAACCATTGCTGGAGGCAATCAGGTTGTCGGCATAGCGGCCAGTCATGGAAGAGAGTCCGGAAAATGCCTGAAAAACATTGTTTGAAGATCCGTTAATCAGATCATTCACTGAAGAAACCGGTTTTTGCAGATCTTCCGAATTCTGCATGAGGTTAGCCGTATTACCGGATTTTTTGGAAATCGTATTTGTTGAGCTAAAATTCCCCTGAACAGGTGTGGATGTTGCTTTTTCAGAAACGGCAAGCGGTTCGGATTCAGCAGGACTGATTTCGGAAGGAATGACATAGGTATTCGTGACGGAGTTTTCACGAATTTGATCTATTGTCGTTGGTTGATTAACCGGTTTTTCAGCAATCATAGATGCCTGAATGGTTGATCCGGTATCCATGGCTGTTGAATTATTCAAATTACCGGTAAAATACCAGGCAGTCAGACCGGTAATAACAATCCCGGTTGATATGGATCCAATAAGACCTGCATTTCCTTTAAAAAGGACAGATTGCCAGGCCTGTCGTAAAAATAATTTATGTTTGATGCCGCTCCATACTCCCGGCGAAGGCGGAACCTCATAAAATTCGAGGCTCTTCCTTAATAATTCATCAAACATTTTGTCTTCATCACCTCTCATCACGGTGTATTTTATTTTGATTAATTGCAATTTTACTGATTTGGTTTTTAAGGTATTTCCGACCCTTCGACAGTTGTGACTTGGATGTATTTTCAGATATGTTCAGCATATTGCCAATTTCTTTATGCGTCATTCCTTCAAAAACATACATGTTCAAAACCATTTTATACCCTTCAGGGAGATGCTGAATTAACTGCATCACCATGTCGGGTGTAACAGGCATATGATCGGGTCCTTCATGTAACCAATCTGTTTGATCATCTTCAATTTCATCAGCATAGATTTCCATATTCTCTACACTGGTAATTCTGTTTTTTGCTGCAGAATGGTAGTGGTTTATTGCCAGATTGATAAAAATCCGCCGCATCCATCCTTCAAAAGATCCCTGACTCCGGTAACTGCCAATATGGCCAAATACTTTTAGGAAACCTTCCTGTAAAAGATCTTCTGCTTCTGCACGGTTGGAGGTATATCTCAGGCAAACAGCGAACATAGTTCCTGCAAACTGTCGATAAAGCTGGCTCTGTGCAGAGCGCTTGCCCTCAACGCACCCGGCAATCATGTTGTCATCTACTGACATATTCTCCAAAACCGAAAGTAAGACATGGGTTCTTTATCAGGGTTGCCTGTTCAGGCATTAAAGATACGAATATTTTTCGTTAATCTGACGAATTGTCTGCTTATCTTTGATACGGTGAATTGGCAAAACATTTGATGAGTCATCGCGTTAACCTTTAAAAAACCATATACTATGATGTCAATCTGGATCATTTTCGGCGTATTTATGCTCTTAAGCTGGCTTATCGGAAATACGCTCAAACGAAAAATAAAAACATATTCCACCATTCCTGTACAGGGTGGACTAAGCGGTCGTGAAGTTGCAGAAAAAATGTTGCGGGATAATGACATATCTGATGTTCAGGTCATTTCAACCACCGGAGAACTCACTGATCATTACAATCCGATGAAAAAAACAATTAACCTGAGTGCTGATATTTACAATGGAAACAACATAGCTGCAGCTGCTATCGCTGCCCATGAATGCGGTCATGCCGTTCAGCATGCCCATGCTTATTCCTGGCTTCAACTGCGCTCCACATTGGTTCCGGTTGTCAGCTTCAGTTCACGCATCGTTCAGTGGGTACTGCTTGCCGGAATTCTTCTGGTTAGTTCATTCCCGCAGTTATTGCTTGTCGGAATAGCGATGTTTGCGCTTACAACCCTCTTCAGTTTTATTACGCTTCCTGTCGAAGTAGATGCAAGTCGCAGAGCGCTCGCATGGCTGAGTACCGCCAATATCACAACTCCTGACAGCCATCCCAAAGCGCAGGACGCACTGAAATGGGCTGCCTATACCTATGTTGTGGCTGCA
>CAYLTH010000100.1:8136-12293 GCA_964386485.1 uncultured Bacteroidales bacterium
AATCTTAAAACCTTTCTCTATGAAAACCATTGATGATCTTAATTTTTCAGGCAAAAAAGCCTTAATCCGCGTTGATTACAATGTGCCCCTGAACGATAAATTTGAAATTACCGATACAACCCGTATTGATGCCACCATCAAAACCATTGGTAAGATACTCGGAGAAGGCGGCTCTGTCGTCCTGATGTCGCATCTGGGCAGGCCTAAAAACGGGCCGGAAGAAAAGTTCAGCCTGAAACATTTGCTTCCTTATCTTGAAAAAACATTCAATACAACAGTACAATTTGCTCCGGATTGCATCGGTGAGGAAGCCTCAAATCTTGCTGCAGCCTTAAAAGGTGGTGAAATCCTGTTACTCGAAAACCTGCGTTTTTACAAGGAAGAAGAAAAAGGTGATCCTGCATTTGCAGAAAAATTAAGCAAACTGGGTGATGTATATGTGAATGATGCTTTTGGAACAGCGCACAGAGCCCATGCATCTACAGCTGTAATTGCTCAGTTTTTCCCGCATACCAAAATGTTTGGCTATGTGATGGGAAATGAAATTGCCCATATTCAGAAAGTAATGCATGATACACAACGCCCGTTTACAGCCATTCTGGGTGGAGCCAAGGTTAGTGGAAAAATACAGATCATTGATAATCTGATGGACAGGGTTGATAATCTGTTGATTGGTGGTGGCATGATGTTTACCTTTATCAAAGCAATGGGCGGACATGTCGGCAATTCACTGATTGAAGATGAATTCCTCGAACTGGCTAAAAAAACGATAGAAGATGCCAAAACCAAAGGTGTAAAACTCTACATCCCCTCTGATGCAATTCTGGCAGATGCCTTTAACAATGATGCAAACCGTCAGGCTGCTCTTGCGGGCGAAATTCCCGATGGTTGGATGGGACTGGATATCGGACAAAAAACGATGGATGAGTTTGCAGAGGTGATACTCAACAGCAAAACCATCCTCTGGAATGGCCCGATGGGTGTTTTCGAAATGAGCAATTTTGAAACCGGTACCAAGTTTATTGCCGAAACTGTTGCCAAAGCTACAGCCGGTGGTGCATTCTCACTGATTGGCGGAGGTGATTCTGTTGCAGCCATCAACAAATACGGACTTGAAAGTCAGGTCAGTTATGTGTCGACCGGCGGAGGGGCCATGCTCGAATATCTCGAAGGCAAAGTCCTGCCAGGTATTGCAGCCATCGAAGAATAAGATCAGGAAAACAACCAGAGGCTTTCTTCTTCGTTCAAATCTTTGAGCGGATTTCCCGTCTGAATAAAGGTATCAGCCAGGTGTAATTTTTTCTCCTGCAGCTGAAGGATGCGCTCCTCAACGGTATCGCGTGTAATGTATTTGTAGGCAAAAACACTTTTGTCCTGCCCAATACGATGCGCACGGCTGATGGCCTGCCGTTCGGCTGCGGGATTCCACCATGGATCGAGCAGAAATACATAATCTGCTTCGGTCAGATTCAGCCCGGTACCTCCTGCTTTCAGGGAAATAAGAAAGACGGAAATATCTTCATTATCTCTGAACTCCTGTATTACTTTTTCACGGTTTGTAGTAGCACCGGTCAGCATCGAATACTTCCATCCCTGAGCATCACACTCCCGTGCAAAAACATGAAGGTGCTTCACAAAGGAAGAAAAAATCAGGGTTTTATGTTTACCGGCAATCAGGGTTTCCAGCTGCATGAGGATATCCGATGATTTACCGCTGCCTCCTGAATAGTCAGAATCCAGCAAAACCGGGTTATTGGCAAGTTGCCGAAGCCGGGTAAGGGCTTTCAGAATATGTATTTTATTTTGGGTATAGCTTTGATTATCAATACTTTCTATTAAGGCATTGCGGGCAGCCGATTTCTCAGTTTCGTATTGTTTCCGTTGTTCTTCTTCCATTTCACAATACACAATCTGCTGTGTAAGTTCAGGTAGTTCGGGCGCAACTTCCTCCTTCATTCTCCGGAGGATGAAGGGAGAAACCAGTCGCTTCAGTTCTTCCTGTTTTTTATTCTCATTGTCTGTTTGTCTGAATCCGGAAATTTCTTTCTGAAAAAACGGGAGCGTACCCAGCAATCCCGGATTCAGGAAATTCATCTGCGACCATAAATCGGTCAGCGAATTCTCCACCGGGGTTCCTGTCAGGGTAAGTCTGTGGTCTGCTTTTACCATAAACGCAGCCTGGGTTGATTTTGCTACCGGATTTTTAATAAACTGGCTTTCATCCAGTACGGCATAATAGAACATATAATTCTTCAGCCAGTCGATGTCGTTCCTGAGCGTCCCGTAGGTTGTCAGAATGAGATCAAAGGCATCAAACATCCCATCCCCCGTATGGCGGTCGGGGCCGGTATGAATCAGATAGCGCAGAGAGGGAGCGAATTTCCTGATTTCGTTCACCCAGTTATGGATGAGTGAAGCCGGCATCACCAGGAGGGATGCTTTCTCCTTATCCCGTGGTTTGCCAAGAAGCATTGCCAGGGTCTGAACTGTTTTCCCAAGTCCCATATCATCAGCAAGACAGCCGCCAAAACCGCTTTTTTGCTGAAATTGCAGCCAATGCAGACCTTCTTTCTGGTATTGGCGGAGTTCAGCACGAAGTTTATCCGGCATCTGAAGAGGTTCGGCCTGACTAAAATCAATTTTTTGGAAAGAAGCTACATCCGGAATACCCGGAAACGCTGCTTCATCAAGCAACATAAAGTGAATTTTTTTTACACGCAGTTTGCTCTTAAAATCATTTCCAAACCGGAATAAGGCACTGTAGGTTGAAAACCATTCTTCCGGTATAATGGCAATCTGTCCATCCGGGAGAATCAGTTCGCGCTGACCTTCACTCAGGTTTTTTCGCAAACTGAGAAAGGGAAAACTGAATGAACCAAAAATCACCTCCCCGTAAATATCAAACCAGTCGGTTTTAACATCCAGACGAATATCCGATTTCACTTCACCAAAGAAATAAATATTTTCATTCTCTGGCTGTAATATATTGATTTCGTTATCTTTAAGCGTATTGATATTTCTGTTAATCCAGGAAATAAGACGGTACATACCCGGGAGATCGGCAAACTGAGGTTCATCCACTACCAGGGTATTTTCATTTTTTCGCCGAAGTCCGCTCGAAATCAGGAGATCCCACAAGCCTGCTTCGACTTTAAAGTCGCGGTTAACCCGGGTAAATTCGCATTGCTCGCCGCTATAATCCATATCAACGAAAGATTTCTGCGCCTTACCTGCCATGATGCGCCGGTTACCGTAATGAAACCAGACGATTAAAACGGCATTTCCCTGCCAGTCGTATTCAGGAGAAAGTTCGATTACCGGCTTAAATACAAGATCTGTAATTTTGAAACCCTGAGCATGAACGATCCCGGATTTGACATTTTTCATGACAAAGGTTTCGAGATAGCGTTTTTCGGTGGCCAGCGGGATCTGAATAAAATCCTTGTTCTGAAAGGGTTTCAGTTTGAGTCCGTCAAATTCTTTGGGAAGGCTTATAATTTTATTCTGGTAGAGAATCCGGCAGGGATTAAAGCTGATAATCGTCGTCTTTTTCATTTCCAGAGGGATCACTTCCTCGCCAAGCATAATCTGAAGCCGGTACAGTATGCCTTCATCATTCTTTTCAAAGTAGAAGTTTGGAACAGCAAGCTGATCTTCACATTCAAGAAGGATCATTGTGCTGCCTTCGAGTCGGTCAGGGCGAAAATAAAGCTCCATGCCGGATTTGCGGGCAATATCAATCGCCTTGTTAATCTGCCTGTCTAAAAACGGCCGTACATGATCCTTTAGCAGATTATCATCCAGGTCCCTGACAAATTCAAAGGCATTTTTCTTTTTGGAAAAGCGTACACATAAATCCCGGTCGGAACATTCCTCTGCCCATGTGGCAATTTTACCGGCAGATTCAGCGCTTTCTTTATCTGAAGCAGCGAAATAATCCGGCCCCTTCATGTGGAAATCATTCACTGAAATCAGGTCTTTCCCAAGAACACCTGCAGAAAAAAGGAACCCGAGTTTACGGTGATTGTAGAGTTGAAATATAAAAGAAGAAGACATATCGATATGAATCCTCAAAGGTACGTCTTTTCGGATGAATGAAGGGAGAAATTCTGAATTAAATAAATATTAACCTCTGGAAAGAATAGTTTAGAGATTCG
>CAYLTH010000101.1:0-4408 GCA_964386485.1 uncultured Bacteroidales bacterium
GCCGGCATTTCAAAAAAGTATTACATTTGCAGTCCAAATCTGCCCGGATGGCGGAATAGGTAGACGCGTTGGTCTCAAAAACCAATGAGAGCAATCTCGTGCCGGTTCGATCCCGGCTCCGGGTACAAAGCCGACTTTGGTCGGCTTTTTTTTTGTCTCCTTTTTCCTTCACCCTTTTTCCTTTTTCCTTTTCCTCGCCCCTCGCACTTTTCCTCTCCACTCGCACTGGCTCTGGAACTCACACTAGTCCCCCCATTCTGCTTAAGAGTGCTATTAGTTTGGGTTTGAGTAAGAGTGTGATTATTGAGTGCTTAGAACAAATACTCCTGAAGAAGATACACTCCGGCTCCGGCAGCATATCCAATGAAAGCCAGCAAAGTCATCTTGCGGAGATACCAGGAAAACGGGATGTTCTCCATGCCCATGGCTGCAATTCCCGCAGCAGATCCGATGATCAGCATGCTTCCTCCGGTGCCGGCTGCATAGGCCAGAAATTCCCAGAAAAAGTGATCCGTCGGGTAGAGCGTAAGGGGGTACATGCCTTGCAATGCTGCTACAAGCGGGACATTGTCGATGATGGATGAAATAATTCCAATGATAAAAACAATGGCACTTTGCGACGAAATATTTTCAGTCAGAAAATCTGCCCAGCCAATCAGGGTGCCATTTAGTTCCATCACCGAAATAGCCAGTAAAATGCCTAAAAAGAACAATATTGTGGCGGTATCCGTACGTTGCAAGGCCCGGGCGACAGAGAATTTCCCTCTGACTTCTTCTTTTTTCTTCCGGTGGATAATTTCTGTCAGTATCCACATCATTCCCAAGGCAAACATCATCGCCATAAAGGGAGGGAGGTGGGTGATTGTTTTTATTACAGGAACCGAAAGCAACGCCAGAATCCCGGCAAAAAAGACAAAACGACTTTCAAAACTTATTTTGTCATCGCTGCCTTTCAGAGCTGCCGGTCGTGAAATCTGTATATTTTTAAGGTATAATGTGCTGATATACACAGGGATCACCATACAGACCAGACTCGGAATAATCAGCTTTATTATAATGGTGCCGGCTGTGATCTGTTGACCGATCCAAAGCATGGTGGTGGTTACATCGCCCATTGGCGACCAGGCCCCTCCGGCATTGGCCGAAATAACGATGATGCCCGCAAAAAGCCAGCGTTCTTCCTGTTTGACAATTAAGCGGCGGATAATGGTTACCATCACAATGGTGGTTGTGAGATTATCCAGAATGGCAGACAGGAAAAAAGTCAGAAATCCGATGACCCAAAGCAGTTTACCCGGTTTTTCAATACGTATTCGTTTCGAAATGATCTCAAATCCTTTATGGGCATCAATCAATTCCACGATAGTCATGGCACCCAGTAAAAAGAACAATATCCCCGATATTTCACCGGTTTTTTCAAGAAGTTCAAACAGGATGTGTTCCTTGTCGGCACTGCTTACCAGGTATATTCCCCAGGTCAGTACCCCCATGACCAGCGCCATGGCTGCTTTGTCGATTTTAAGCTTGTGCTCAAAGGCGATGGCTGCATAGCCCAGAATAAATATTAAAATAATAATTGTGACCATGATTTTTTTACCTTTGAAGAGACTAATAATTAACGCAAATGAAGCACTTACTGTTCACCCTCATTGCCTTTTTCGGCATACTCATGGCTTCCATCGTTCCCTCTTCAGGACAGGAGCTTAATCTCAACTCAATGCCTCCCCTCGATCCCAACATCCGGACCGGAGTGCTGAAAAACGGCATGCGTTACTATATTCGCTATAACCGACTGCCGGAAAAACGGGCTGAATTTTACATTGCACACAGTGTTGGGGCTATTCAAGAGGAAGATGATCAGAATGGTCTGGCCCACTTTACCGAACATATGGCGTTTAACGGGACAGCAAACTATCCGAAGAAAACCATGCTCGATTATCTGGCTACTATCGGCGTTAAGTTCGGACAGAATGTGAATGCCGGGACCAGTGTCGAACAAACAATTTACAATCTCTCCAATGTTCCGCTGCTGCGGCAGGGGATTATCGACTCCGCCTTGCTTGTCCTGCACGACTGGTCGAATTATATTGCTTTTGAAGATGCCGAAATCGATCTGGAACGGGGTGTAATCCGCGAAGAGTGGCGCATGTACGGATCTGCCGACGAACGCATGAGCAATGCACTGGCTCCCGTGATCTACAAAGGCAGTAAATATGCCAAACGGGATGTGATCGGGGATACTGCCGTGATCAATAATTTTAAATACGAAACCATCCGAAACTTCTACCATAAATGGTATCGCCCTGATTTGCAGGCTGTTGTTATTGTTGGTGATTTTGATATCGATGCCATGGAAAAACAGGTCAGGGAGGTTTTTAGTCCCATCCCTGCAGTCCAAAATCCCGCACCTAAAGTAATATATCCACTTCCGGATAATACGGAACCGCTGATTGGCGTGGCAAAAGATAAAGAGGCCACGGATACCTATGTCCGGATCAGTTTCAAGCATGATGCTGTTTCGGATGATGCTAAAAATCTGGGATACATGCGTTTGCAGCTTATTCGTAATCTGATCAACTCCATGTTTGCCCAACGCATGGGTGAACTCAGCCGCAGTGAAAATCCCCCGTTTATGAGGGCTTACAGCTATTATGGTCGCATGACCCGCAGCAAAGACGCCTTTACCGGTGTGGCTATGGCCGAAAACAACAAGGCTGACATGGCTATTGCTTCTCTGCTCACCGAAATGCAACGTCTGAGGATGCATGGTTTTCTGGCTTCCGAATTCGACCGGGCCAAAGCCGATATGATGCGGTCCTATGAGTCACGCTTTATGGAAAAAGATAAACGCAAAAACCGGGAACTGGTCTATCCGAACATTTCAAATTTTCTTTACAACAACCCAAATCCCGGAATCGCATATGAGTTCGAATTTGCCAAATCCATGATTCCGGGAATCAGCCTCCAGGAAATCAATGCCGAAGCCGCCCGATATGTTCGCAAAGACAACATGATCGTTACTGCGACAGGCCCGGACAAAGAAGGTGTTGGCCTTCCGACCGAAACCGGAATTAAAAACATTGTCAACGGAATCTCTCTGGATATGATCACTCTCTGGGTCGATAAAATGCAGGGCAAAAAACTGATTTCCAAAGAACCTCCTGCAGGCAAAGTGGTTAGAACAACCGGAATGGCTACGCTGGGTACAACCGAATGGACCTTGTCGAACGGAATCCGGGTTATTTTCAAACCCACCGAATTTAAGGAAGATGAACTGATGATCCGTGCCTACAGCGAAGGAGGATTATCCCGTGTCAACGATAACGATATGATTGCAGCCGGTGAGCTTGGTGGGCTGGTTTCACAAATGGGAGTCGGCGAATTTTCGGTTACCGAACTGGGGAAACTTATGGCTGGTAAACGCGTCAGCATCAATGCAATGCTAACCGACGACCAGGATGTGATCGCTGCCAGAACCTCGCCAAAAGACCTCGAAACAGCCCTCCAATTGATGTATCTGCAGTTTAGCAGTCCGCGCTGGAATGAAGCCGATTACAAAAACTGGTTTGATAAACTCAAGGCCGAATACGTCAATGCAGATGCTGAACCCCGTAAAGCCTTCTATGATACGCTCACCGTGATGATGAGTAACCACAGTCCCCGCTATTTGCCGCTTTCCTATGGTCTGCTCGATCGGATTAATCTGGCCGATATGAAAAGGATCTATGCCGATCGCTTTGCTGATCCTTCAAACTTCACCTTTCTTTTTATCGGCAAAATTAAACCGGATGATGCAAAACCACTGGTTGAAAAGTACCTGGCCTCCCTGCAGGGTGTGAATCGTACAGAATCCTTTAAAGATGATGGCGTTCGGCCTCCAAAAGGACGTACAACGAACGATTTCATTCGTAAAAATACAACACCCAGAACATCCGTCATGGTGAATTACACCGGAAAAGCGGCCTGGTCTGCCAAAGACCGCGTGTATTGTGCTGCCATCCGTCATATTCTGGAACTGCGCTATATTGAATCAATCCGCGAGAAAGAAGGTGGTACATACAGCGTCAGGACCGGACTTTCACTCGAAGCCCTGCCCGAACCCATGTATTCGCTGAATATCAGCTTTGATACCGATCCTCAAAAAGCCGATAAACTGGTGAGTATCGTTCATAAGGAAATTAAAAACCTCCTGGATAATGGTCCCACCGAAACCGACCTGCAAAAAGCCCGTGAATATTTTATCAAACAACGTCAGGAAGATCTCAAAGAGAATATGTGGTGGAGCAATATGCTGCTCGATTACTACTTTCGCAATGTTGATTATGTAAACGGGTATGAGGATTTGGTTAAAGCATTGGAAATTAAGGCAGTACATGAATATGCCAAAAAACTGTTCAGCAATCCGGAT
>CAYLTH010000101.1:4508-12006 GCA_964386485.1 uncultured Bacteroidales bacterium
GTTATGGGTGCCATTAGTGGTGCAGATGGTAGTTACGAATTCCGGAATGTTAAAAACGGTAAATACTTTGTTCAGGTCACCATGATCGGGATGGAAAAGACTGCCGGATCGGTGTTTTCATTTACCGGAGCACCTGTTAAAATTGAAAACCTCATCCTGAAGGAAACCTCACAGCAACTTTCACAGGTAACCATTACGGCCAAACGACCTGTCCTGGAAGTAAAAGCGGATAAAACCATCATGAATGTGGAGGGAACAATAAATTCGACCGGACTCAATGCCCTCGAATTACTGCGCAAAGCCCCCGGGGTTACCATTGATAATGATGATAATATCTCCATCAAAGGAAAGAACGGGGTTAAATTTCAGATTGATGGCCGCGAAGTACCACTCGATTCAAAAAGTCTCGCCATGCAGCTGAAAGGGATGCAGGCCTCCGAAATCAACAACATCGAAATTATAACCAATCCTTCTGCCCGCTACGATGCATCCGGAAATGCCGGAATCATCAATATCCGCCTGAAAAAAAACAAAGCCCTCGGGACCAATGGCAATGTCGGCACCGAATTTATTCAGGGAATTACTCCTAAAATCGGATTCAACGGACGGCTCAATCACCGCGAAAAGAAATACAATGCCTTTGCCAGCTACAATAATCACTATGGAATCTGGCACAACGAGCAAAATTTCGACCGGGTTCAGAATGATGTGAATTTTGTTCAGCAGGCCAATACCGAATACTACAGCAAGTGGAACAGCGCCAGGGCAGGAGCCGACTGGTTTATCAATCCCAAAAGCACCATTGGTTTACTGATCGACGGCAGTACGAATCCATTTGAATTTACCAGCAAGAGTTTTACCTATATCGGAATGCAGGATGCCGCATCCCGCCCCGATTCCATCCTTCAGGCAGGGAATCTGATTACCAACAAACGCCATGACCTGAGTGCCAATCTGAATTATACCTATACCGATACCAACGGGCGGGTTGTGAGTTTCGATATAACCCATGGCGCCTACAACCTGAAAGGAACCAGCAACCAGCCAAATAATTATTATACGCCAGCCAATGTCCTTTTAAATCAGTTTATTTATCATACCTATACGCCGACCCTCATTGATATTACGACCCTGAAAGGCGATTACGAACAAAAGTTCTGGAAAGGAACCTTCAGTACCGGATTCAAAGTTTCGAAGGTAGGTACGGATAATACCTATGACTTCTTCAATGTTTATGATGGTAATGAAATCAAGGACCTCAATATCAGCAACCGCTTTAAATACAACGAACAAACCAATGCCCTGTATGTGAACTTTGTACGCGACTTCGGAAAACTCAATGTACAGGCTGGTTTACGCATGGAGAATACCGATTATTCCGGCGAACTGGTCACAGAAACCCAGCAAAATGGGGAGAAAATCGAGGAAAATTACACCAAACTCTTTCCCAGTGCTGCCCTCACCTATATGTTCAATCAGAAATTCGGAGTGAATGCAACCTATAGCCGACGCATTGACCGCCCTTCCTACCAGGACCTCAATCCTTTTGAGTTCAGACTCGATGAACTCACCTATGAAAAGGGAAATCCGGATCTGAAGCCACAGTTTACACACAGTATAGAGCTGAGTCCGCTGATTATGGGTCAGCCCATAATAAAATTTGGATATAGCCGCACAACGGATCTTTTCACAAAGATCATGGATACCACCAACACCAATGCAACCTTTATTACCAATGATAATGTTGCAGAACAGGATAATTATTCGGTTTCCATCAATCTCCCGACTCCTATCCGGAAATGGTGGGATGGGATGATCAGTTTTACGGCTTACCGAAGTGACTATAAAGCCACCATCCGTCAGGGATTCGAATTCGAAAAAAGCATACAGGCATTTAATGTTTATGCCGAACAAAACTTCCGTTTACCGAAAGGATTCAGCTTTCAACTGAGTGGCTGGTATAACAGCAAGGGATTAATGGGAACCATTGCCTTTGAACCCCAGGGAGCCATGGATGCCGGATTTAAAAAGAAGTTCATGAACGACCGGGCCGAAATCGGAGTCAGGATGGGTGATATCCTGAATACCGCCGGCTGGAAAGGAGAAAACCTGTTTACTCCGGGCCTCGTTATGAAAGCACATGGAGGTTGGGAATCCAGGATGATTGTGGTCAATTTCTCCATGCGTTTTGGGAGTCAGGATGTGAAAAATGCACGCCAGCGCCGCTCCGGTCTGGAAGAGGAAAGCCGCCGTATTAAAGCTGCCGGAAGCTGATTCTGAAGGGGGTGTACTCCCTTCCTGCCGGTAACGTTTTCATTATCAATAATTTTGTTTTATTTTTGTATGAAGTTAAGGTTAAGTGTTTGTAAATTTATTCAGACAACCATTTGCCTTAATCCAGTCTAATCACTGGAATTCAATCAATTAATATTCAATACCATCGGATAATGAAATTTTTTGCGAAACTTTTCTTATTTCTGGTGTTCACATGTGCAACACTATTTGGAAATGCTCAGGGCTACGGTGGTTATACACTTTACAGTAAAATGGGGAATACAAAAACTTATTTGCTGGATGCCAGTGGCAACACATATCATCAATGGACGGTCAGTCCCGGTACAGGGTATTCCTGTTATTTATTACCAGGCCAGGTTTTGCTTCGGTCTGCGGTTAATTCAGGTAATCAGCTGAGTGGTGCAGCCATGTGTGGACGCGTGCAGAAAGTAGCCTGGGATGGCACCATACTTTGGAATTTTACCTACTCTACTTCAACCTATTGTACTCATCATGACATCTGCCCCATGCCCAATGGCAATGTGCTTCTCATTGCCTACGATGTAAAAACAGCAGCTCAGGCAACCGCTGCAGGTGCTTCCGGCAATATCACCGTCTGGGCCGAAAAAATCGTGGAAGTACAGCCTACAGGTCTGACCACCGGAAATATCGTCTGGGAATGGAAAGTCTGGGATCACCTGGTCCAAAATACAGATGCTTCGAAACCGAATTTCGGGCTTCCGGTCAATAACCCCGGCAGGTTTCATATCAATCAGGGTCTTCAGAAAGACTGGCTCCATATGAATGGAATTGATTACAATGAGGCTCTGGATCAGATTACCATCAGTTCACACAACTGGAGCGAGATCTTCGTGATCGATCACAGTACTACTACTGCAGAAGCCGCTACCAACACCGGCGGAAACTCTGGCAAAGGCGGAGATATTCTGTATCGTTGGGGAAATCCGCAGAATTACGGAGCCGGAACCTCTGCCAATAAAATCCTGAAAGTATGCCATGATGCACACTGGATCCCGGCTGGTTGCCCCAATGCCGGTTATCTGGCAGCTTTCAACAATCAGGGAGGAACTGGCAATTCTTCCTGTGTAGATATGGTTAATCCTCCTGTTAGCGGGTATACCTACACTCAAACCGCCGGATCCGCTTTTACACCAATGACCTACGATTATCGTCATGCCTGTCTGGGAAATGCCAGCAATATGAGCAATTCCGAACAGTTACCCAATGGAAATCTTCTGGTATGTGTGGCTACATCCGGCTATATGTATGAAGTGACTCCCACAGGGACTGTTGTCTGGTCGAAAACGGTCGGCGGCTCTGTGGCACAGGCTCACCGCTACACAGCAGCCTATGTGCAGGGTGCTTCTGCTACTGCCTCTGCATTACCGGCTACAATATGCGCAGGATCTGCATCCCAATTGAATGTTACTGCATCTTCCGGTACCAACTTGAGTTATAACTGGTCATCAGACCCTTCCGGATTTACCTCTGTTTTGCAAAACCCGGTTGTCAGTCCGTCCGTTACAACTACTTATTACGTTACAGTTTACAATAGTACCGATACACTCACCACGTCTACTCAGGTTACGGTTAATCCAGCCCCGGAAATACCTGTTATTACGCTGAATGGCAGTAGCTTAAACTCCAGTGCCGCAACAGGAAATCAATGGTACCTCAACAATACAATTATCAGTGGAGCCACTGCTCAGAATTACACCCCGCTGGTAAACGGAAATTATACGGTTCAGGTAAGCCTGTCCGGTTGTTCTGCAACGTCTTCACCCTACAATTATATGGGAGTCGGAATAGAGGAATCTGACGAATCAGGAATTCCGGCCGTTTATCCGAATCCGGTCAACGATGTACTCAGAATTATGGGAAATCTGCCCGCAGCATTTCAGGCATGTATCCTGAATTCACTGGGAGCAGAAATTCTGCAGGCTGGTCAGACCGATCTGATTGACGTATCATCACTCCCCAATGGTATTTATTTTCTCCGGATGATCTCCGGTGAACAAACTGTTCTGAACACGAAATTTATTATCCAACATTAAAATCACTCCATGAAATCATTGCGGATTCTTTTTGTACTTTGGATGGCAGCTTTGCCTTTACTGCTTAGCGCTCAGACCTTTGTAAATTATACAACGGCCGACGGCCTTCCCTCCGATGTGGTGAACGGTGTTGCCATTGATGACAACAACAATGTGTGGGTGGCAACCGATGAGGGCGTGGCCATGTTTGATGGCACAACCTGGACGGTTTACACAACGGCCAATGGTTTGATTGACAACTATATACTGTGTATTGCAGTTGATGCCAATAATCAAATCTGGGCCGGTACCGACCTCGGAGTCTGCAAATATAGCGGCGGTACCTGGACGAACTATACTACGGCCGATGGTTTGGTTTATAATATGATTTCCTATATCGCTTCAGATCATACCACCGGGGTTTGGATCGGAACAGGAGAGGGGGTCTCTCATTACAATGGCACGACTTTCACAAACTATACCACCGCCAATGGCCTGCCCGGAAACATGATCAGCTACATTTATGATGATCCCCAGGGAGACGTCTGGATTGGTACCTGGCTGACCGGACTGGTACGCTTTGATGGAACCACATTTACAACTTATACCTATGCTTCCGCTAATCTCATGGATGACAATATTTTATGTGTTACAGTAGATAGTGAAGGCAAAAAATGGATCGGAAGCTATAAGGGAATCACCGTACTCGATGCCAACAATCAATGGCTGATCAATTACCGCGATGATTGCTGCCTGTATCGGAATTATGTACAGGATATGGCCTTTGATGATCAGGGGATTCTATGGGTGGGAATCTATGTGGATTATCTGCAGGAAGGCGGAATTACCATGTTTACCAACAATGCCTGGACTACTTTCACCATGGACAACGGCCTTGTCAGCGAACAGGTTAAACGCATCGCAATCGATCAGGATAACTTTATCTGGATTGCTACCGGAAACGGATTGTCGAAACTGAAAGTGAACAACATCGGTTTTGACGAAACCAATCCGGCCGAATTTACCATCTATCCGAATCCTGCCGGAAATGAACTGCACCTGAAAATCGATGTGCAATCCGCCGAATTTCGCATGTTCGATGTTTCCGGACGACTGGTTTTGGAAGAAACCCTGCAGAATTCAGCCAATACCGTTTCGCTCGATGGGATTGATCCCGGTTCCTATATCGTAGAACTCAGAAATGGCGAAGATGTAGCCCATTCGCGGGTTCTGGTGAAATAATTCCTATCTTTACCGCTATCAAGCGTCCATTGTGAAAGGAAGGAAACTGTACCATATTGTTTTACTGGTGTTTTGGAGCCCTCTGCTCTTTGCACAGCAGAATTTTTATGCCACAGATTCCATCCGCGAAATCCGGCTTTATTTTGAGGATCCGCATTGGCAAACTACCCTCGACAGCCTGTTTCTGAATGAAGGAACAATCGGAAGGCTCGAAGCGACTGTCAAAATTGACGGCAGTGTTTACCATCATTGCGGTGTGCGCTATAAAGGCTATAGTTCGTGGAATTCAGGCGAATTGAAAAATCCCTTCAATATTGAACTGGATTACAAAATCAAAAATCAGAATCATCTTGGGTTTTCAAAACTCAAACTGAGTAACGTAATTCACGATCCCTCCTTTATCCGAGAGGCACTGTCGTACGAAATCGTTCGCACCTATATGCCGGCTCCCGCTGCCAATTTTGCCCGGCTCTTTGTAAACGATACCCTCATCGGCCTCTATACCAATGTGGAAGCCGTGGATCTGCCCCTGATCAAACGCACATTCCCGGATGATAAGGGGGTGTTTTTTAAGGGAGATCCCGAAACCCTCGAATTTCCCTTCGGCGAAAATGCCAACCTGGCCCATTCGCATGGCAACGACTCCAATAATTACATGCCGTATTACAAACTCGAATCCGATTTCGGCTGGAGTCAGATTTATCGTTTTATTATTTTGCTTGATAATCAGCCGGATAGTCTGCAGTCAATCATGAACATCGACCAGATGCTCTGGATGCATGCCCTGAATTATGTGATGGTGAACCTCGACAGCTATATCGGGTATGCGCAAAATTATTACATGTATCAGGATCAGCATGGCCGCTTTAATCCCTTTATCTGGGATCTGAATATGTCGTTTGCCAGCTTCCGCGAAACCGATGGATCTACTAATTTTCAGGGACTGACCATCGACAAAGCCAAGAAACTCGATCCTTTGCAGCATCTGAATTTCAGCATTTCACCCCGGCCACTCATGAAAAAACTGTTTGCTGAGAAACGACTGAAGCTGCAGTACCTGGCGCATATGCGAACAATACTGGATGAATATTTTGCTACCGGAAAGTACCTGAACAGAGCCTATGAATTGCAACAGATGATCGATGCCGATGTGCAGGCCGACACGAATAAATTCTATTCCTACACTGATTTTTTGAATAATGTCGACAGCACTGTAGGCGGCACTGCCGGCATGAAACTTTATCCCGGACTCCGCGATCTGATGGAAGCCCGCTTGGCTTATCTGGAAAGCTATCCCGGTTTTCAGGGTGCTCCTGTAATTGAGCACATGATGACAACGCCCACAGTACAGCAGGGAAACTGGCTGTTTTTTATCGCATCTGTCAGTAATGCCACTACAGTTAACGTTTACTGGCGTTGTGCATCAACGGATGAGTTCAGGGAAATGCCAATGTATGATGACGGGAATCACCATGATTTTGGGATTGGTGATGGTATTTATGGAGGCTGGATTGCTGACATTACTGGTCCGGTAGTGCAATGGTATTATTATGCAGAGAATGATTCGGCCGGGGCCTTTCTTCCGCCAAGAGCCGGACGTGATTATTTTCAGAAGCAGGCCTTTCTCTTACCCGGCGATCTGGTGATTAACGAAGTCATGATGAACAATACCGCGACGGTAAAAGATCAGGATGGAGAGTTTGACCCCTGGATTGAAATTCTCAATACGACGAATGAAAAGCTCTCAATCGGAGAGCATTTTATTGGTCCCGAAGTCGAGGTTTCAAATGGGGGAATGTTACCGGATGTTTCCATTGAACCGCACTCATATCTTATTATCTGGCTCGATGGCGATACCAGTCAAAGCGGGATTCATGTAAAAACAAATATTTCGGGTACATCCGGTCCTTTGTATTTATATGACCGGG
>CAYLTH010000102.1:0-11784 GCA_964386485.1 uncultured Bacteroidales bacterium
TGTGACGGGTATCAGGACAGCACCTATTTTCATTTCAACTGGGGCTGGGGCGGATCGCAGGATGGTTATTTTTATCTGAATGCGCTGAATCCTTCCGGTAACAATTTTAATTATGCTCAGGAACTTGTAATCAATATTCATCCGGATACTGTTTTGTATCCTTATCCGCCGCAATGTACCGGTTTAAATGTACTGCATTCGCCAAACGGCACGATTGAAGATGGAAGCGGACCCATAAAAAATTATGCAGCCAATGCTTCCTGCAGCTGGCTCATTGATCCGCAGGTGAATCCGGAAGATTCGATTAAAACAATCAATATTTCGTTCAACAAACTGAATACAGAAGCAGGTACCGATATTATTACCATTTACAATGGCGGCACCACGACATCGCCGGTTATCGGAACATATTCCGGAAATACCCTGCCTCCTGCTTTCCAGGTTCCGGGCAACAAAGTATTAATTGTATTTGAAAGCAATTCGACCATCGAATCGAATGGCTGGCTTATTTCCTATAAATCCAATTACCCATCCTACTGCAGTGGCAACACCTTAACAGAGCCCAGCGGACAGATATCCGATGGAAGCGGCAGTAAAAACTACAATAACAATACTTCCTGTACCTGGGTGATTCAACCGCCCAATGCGGCCGGAGTAAAGCTTCATTTCGACAGTTTTGATTTGGAACCCGATAATGATTTTCTGGAGATCTATGATTTAGGAACGCAAACCTTACTCGGGCGATACTCCGGAAACACTCTCCCTCCTGATCTGATAGCCGGTAGTGGTCAAATGTATCTGATTTTCAAAACAAATAATAAAATCCCACATCAGGGTTGGCTGGCCAGTTATACCGTAACCAACCTGAGCATTGATGAAACTGAATCACAAAACAGTATCCAATGCTACCCAAACCCGGCAGGCGAATATTTCTATTTTGAGCGACTCACGGGTAAACCGGAAACAATTGATTTGCAAATTGTTACTTTAAACGGTCAACTCCTTAGGCAACAGCAATTCCGCACAGGCATTGGCTATCATAAGGAGTTAATGCGAACAAACGGGATACAAAACGGGATTTACTATCTCCGGATTCAAACCGATTCGCTGGTTGAAACACGCAAGATTATTATTCAGCATCCGTAAGAACCCGGCCTTGTTCTTCAAGGCATTCCATGATTTTCTTTTTAAATTTCCAGCAGGTCATCTGCCTGATTTCAATGGTACGGGATAGTTCCCAGCTCGAAACATCGGGTCGTTTACAAACCGTATAGGCAATCTTTAATGCTTCTACAAGGGGTATTTTACAACGATGAAACATGGTATGTGCGGTTGCTGATTCCTCCCGTTTACATCGGGTACATCTGCGTGCATGCGGTGTTTTTCCATTGCAGTAATTCGTATGACCGCAATGCCGGCATATAAATCCATCTTTCCATTTCTCCGATGCAAGATATTCCAGGGCATGCTCATCATCCGGGAAATGGGCCTCAAACTGAGCAGGATCAATGGTTTTGAATAAATCAGCGAAGGATACTTTAACCATTCTAAAATTATTTTATGCAAAATTATTAAAAAAAGTGATACTAAAGCGATTCAATATAAAATTTTTATTTAATTTTGCAGAGTCAATTCAAAACAGAAATCAAATCTCTAAAACGAAAAACATATGAAACTTTTAAAATCAGGTTTACTTGTATCTGTCCTTTTCCTTGTTTACAGCTGCGGAAATGCAGGAAATGATGAAAAAGGAACATCCACTGCAGAAAATGCTGGTGGATCTGCACAAGGTAAAGTGGTGATGATGACCAAAGCAGATTTTACCGAAAAGGTCTTCAATTACGAACAAAAACAGGAATGGGCCTATCAGGGTGACATGCCGTGTGTAATTGATTTCTATGCCGATTGGTGCCGTCCGTGTAAAATGGTAGCTCCGATCATGGACGAACTGGCTGTTAAATATGCCGGCAAGGTTCGTTTCTACAAAATTAATACAGATAATGAAAAAGACCTGTCGATGGCATTTAACATTCAGAGTATACCAGCCATTTTATTTGTACCCATGACCGGGCAGCCCCAAATGAGTGTCGGAGCCATGTCGAAAGAAGATTACATCAAAGCAATTGATGGTTTACTGAGTGCCCAAAGCCCTCAACCTACAAGTCAGAAATAATAAATCCAATTCAATAACAACAACATGGAACATTTAACCAAGCAGACTTTTCAGGAAAAAGTCTTTAATTATGAAGTAAACCAGGAATGGAAATTTGAAGGCAAACTTCCCTGTCTGATTGATTTTTACGCCGATTGGTGCGGGCCTTGCAAAATGGTTGCTCCGATTCTTGAAGAACTGAGCAAAACATACGAAGGAAAAATCAATATTTACAAAGTTGATACCGAAGACCAGCAGGAACTGGCTGCTGCTTTTGGAATCCGGAGTATCCCGTCGCTTCTTTTCTGTCCGCAGGATGGTCAGCCGCAAATGGCACAGGGTGCATTGCCAAAAGACAGTCTCATTCAGGCGATCGATGAAATTCTTTTAGAAGTAAAAAACTAAGACTATTTGGTCTGTTTTATTAAAAGGCTGCCTTAGGGTGGCCTTTTTGCTTTTGTTAAATCCCTATCTTTGCAAAAACATTAAATTTCACACGATATTACCATGAAAACAGAGCACGCAGGCATCAACACCAAACTCATACACGCCGGAGACATCAACGATCCGCTTGGAAGCGCAACCGTTCCGATTTACCAGACCTCTACTTTCCGTTTCAACAGTGCCGATCATGGAGCCGCATGTTTTTCGGGTGAAAGCGACGGATATATTTACACCCGGATCGGGAATCCAACCATAAATGCATTGGAAGAAGCCGTTGCAACACTTGAAAACGGATTCGGTGGAATTGCAACTGCATCCGGAATGGGCGCAGTAAGCACTGTTTACTCTGCTTTTCTGGGTCAGGGTTTGCATATCATCAGTCACAATGCTGTTTATGGCCCTGCCCGCGGAATTCTGGAAACCATCTATGCCCGTTTTGGCGTTGAATCTACGTTTGTAGATGCCACCAATGCCGAAAACGTACGCAATGCCATTAAACCCAACACCCGTCTTATTTATCTTGAAACTCCGGCCAATCCGACCATGGGTATTACCGATATTGAAGCAGTTGTTGCCATTGCCCGTGAGCATAAGATCCCGGTTTGTATCGACAATACCTTCTGCAGCCCCTATCTTCAGCGGCCACTCGACATGGGAGCCGATGTTGTACTTCATTCGATGACCAAATTCATCAATGGTCATGCAGATATTGTTGCCGGAATGATTGTAACCAAAGAAGAAACCTTATACAAACTGATCAGATCAACCATGGTAAGTCTTGGACCAAACATGGATCCGCATCAGGCATACCTCACGCTGAGAGGATTGAAAACCCTTGGTATCAGGATAGAACGTGCACAGGAAAATGCCATAAAAGTTGCTTCTTTCCTCGAAAACCATCCCAAAGTTGAATGGGTATTATATCCGGGACTTCCCTCCCATCCTCAGCATGAACTGGCAAAACGCCAGATGGATGGTCCGGGAACCATGATCAGTTTTGAAGTGAAGGGCGGACTTGATGCCGGCAAAATATTGATGGACAATGTAAAACTCTGTCTGTTGGCTGTATCCCTGGGAGGTATTGAAACCCTGATCCAGCATCCTGCCTCCATGACCCATTCAAAATTATCGAAAGAGAAAAAAGACGAAGCCGGAATTACCGAAGGTCTGGTTCGTTTTTCTGTCGGGATTGAAGATGTGGAAGATATCATCCACGATCTCGATCAGGCACTTGCACACGTTTAAATTTTTTATGCTCAGGCAGCAATGAAAACAAAGTACATTCTGCTATTTCTATTTCTATTTTCACTCTCTGCTTCTGCTCAGAAAGTCGGTCTAGTGTTAAGCGGTGGTGGTGCACGTGGTCTGACCCATATCGGAATCATTAAGGCATTGGAAGAGAACGGAATTCCAATCGATTATATTACAGGAACCTCGATGGGAGCTATCATTGGTGGCTTATACGCAAGTGGATATTCGCCGGATGAAATGATTTCCATCTTTACCTCCCCTGATTTCCCGGCCTGGGTTTCGGGTGAAATCGACGAAAAATACATCTACTATTTCAAGGCAAAAACCAATGATGCTTCCTGGTTCGG
This sequence comes from uncultured Bacteroidales bacterium, assembly GCA_964386485.1. Lineage (GTDB taxonomy): Bacteria > Bacteroidota > Bacteroidia > Bacteroidales > CAIXZF01 > CAIXZF01. The sequence continues at coordinate 4,195 of CAYLTH010000102.1, forward strand.
ATTTCAATTTGATCCGGATTCATTGGTATTACCTTCCATCATTCCAACAAATATTATTTCTCCAACACAAATGGATTTTGCCTTTCTGGAAATCTTTTCCGGTGCTGAAGCCGTTGCAAAATATGACTTTGACAGTCTTTTTGTTCCCTTCAGATGTGTGGCATCAGATATTGCGGAGACGAAACCGGTTGTTTTCTGTCGCGGATCCCTTAGTAAGTCTATTCGCGCATCGATGACTTTCCCGTTTTTTTTCAAACCCATTGTAATCGATCAGAAACTGCTTTTTGACGGCGGAATGTACAACAACTTTCCGGCCGATGTGATGATTTCAGAATTCAGTCCTGATATCATTATCGGATGTAAGGCAGCCTCAAACTACCCTCCTCCCAGTCAGAATAACGTGATTTCCCAGATTCAGACTATGCTGATGAATAAAACAGATTTTTCGATGCCGGCTGAACGGAGTATTCTGATCAGTCCTGATCTTCCGGCCATCGGACTCCTTGATTTCAGCATGGTAGAAGTATTTATTGACAGTGGTTACAGGGAAACCATCCGGCAAATCCCGAATCTCAAAAAATTAATCACACGCACAATCAATCCTGATCAGGTATTTATTAATCGTGCTTTTTTTAAGCTGAAGAAGCCGCGGCTCGTTATCGACACCATATTTTATAATGGAATCAATCAATACCAGGCCAAATACCTCAACCGTTCGCTTATACATAAATCAAAGAATGTTCATCTTGACAAACTAAAACCCGAGTATTTCAAGGTTATTGCCGATGACAAAATACAGTCGATTTTCCCCCGCCTGCACTATGATACGACCAGTAAATATTATGATTTGTTTCTGGATGTTGAAAAAGAAAAAACCATCTCTATTAATATTGGGGGCAATATTTCATCAAAACCGATCAATGAGGCATTTTTCGGGGTAGAATATAAACGACTTGGACGACAAGCAATTACCTTTACTGCAAACTCTTATATTGGTCGTTTTTATTCTTCTGCCTATCTTGGAACACGTGTTGACTTCACAACCCGGATACCATTCTACCTTGATGCTTATATCTGCTTCAATCAATGGGATTATTTCAAAACGACTACGTATTTCTTTGAGGATAAAATGCCTTCCTATCTCATTAAAAATGACAATCACTTTGAAGGAAACATCGGATTACCCTATGGAAACAACGGAAAATTCATTTTAGGTCTGGCCGGCGGGCATATCCGGAATGATTACTACCAGACCAATTCCTTTTCACGGAATGATACTGCGGATAAAAGTTTCTTCGATTTTGTCACATCGCATCTTATGTTTGAAGTAAATACCCTCAACCGTAAGGATTATGCAAGCCGCGGTCTCCGGACACTTATCGAGTTCAGGCATGTCATTGGAACCGAATTATATGAACCCGGATCAACTTCAGTAAAGAACAAAGACATCGTTTACAAAAAATACCATAACTGGATTCAGCTTAAACTGGCCTACCAGAATTATTTTCAGCATTTTGGGAAACTTTCTCTGGGATTCTATTTCGAGAATATTCTGAGTACACAAACCTTTTTTAAAAACTACAGTGCCAGTATGTTGATGGCGCCGTCGTTTGAAATCATTCCGGAAAGCCGTACCATGTTTTTACCGGCTTTCAGAGCACATAACTACACAGCGGGAGGACTACAGGCTATATTCAGTTTGTATAAGAATCTTGATTATCGCATGGAAGCCTATGTATTTCAGCCATATCAGGAATTAATCCTGCAAACGGATCAGACAGCACAATACGGTGAGATCTTTTCTAACCGTTCGCTGATGGCAGGCACATCGCTGGTTTATCACAGTCCGCTTGGACCCGTATCCGTAAATCTGAACTTTTATGATAAATCCGATGATAAATTCTCTCTCATTTTCAACATCGGATATATTCTGTTTAATAAACGTCCGTTACAATAGACGCCTTTTTTACTCCGGCCTTTCCTGATTGGAAATATTTAGTATTTTTGCAGTCCTTTAAAAAAATGTATAACGTAAAATATCCTCCGATAAACAGCCTGGTATTAAATGATACCCGCTGTAGTTCAAAATTAAATAAACCTTTAACCTAACTACCATTCGTAATGGAAAACCTTGAAAAATCAAATCAGAATCCTGAAGAAATCCTGAATCCTGTTGAGGAAACAACAAACCCGAATGCCGAAACCGAATTGATTGAAACGGAAGTCCAGGCAGATGCAGAAAGCACAGAACCAACAATTGAAACAACCCCAATGCCTGAAGCGGTAATTGAAACTGTTTCCACACCTGAACCGGTTATTGAAGAGCCCATTGCTGTTGTTGAAGAGCCTGTTGCTGTTGTTGAAGAGCCTGATACTGTTGTTGAAGAACCAGTTACGGTTGTTGAAGAACCTGTTGCTGTGGTTGAAGAAGCTGTTGCTGAAGTTGAAGAGCCCGTTGCTGTGGTTGAAGAAACTGTAGCTGTAGTTGAAGAACCCGTTGCTGTAGTTGAAGAAGCTGTTGCAGTTGTTGAAGAAGAAATGGCCGCACCTGTCAGTTCTGAATTGGATTATCTTGAGCAGGTTTCAATGGAAGATCAGCAGGATAAGCAAGAAATGGTGAGTGAACTGGCTGAATTACAAATGGAAACAGGTTTAGAAATTCATCATGATGATGATGATGATGCCAAGCATGAAGAAATTGCCGTTCCGGATATGAATTTTGATGAAATGTCGCGTGAGGAACTGGTTGATGTACTTGAACAAAGTGTTCAGGAAGAAGACCTTGGCACGATTAAAAACAGGATTGGTTTTATCAAGGTTGCCTTTTTAAAAGCAACAAAAGAACTCCGTCATCAGCAAATGGAAGCATTCCTGGCAGAAGGCGGAAATAAAGAAGAATACGAACAGCCGGAAGATCAGCTTGAAGAACGCTTCAAAAAAGCCTTCAATGTTTACCGGCAGAACCGCATAAAATTCAATGAAGATCAGGAAAAGGTTAAAACAGATAATCTCGAAGCCAAAAAGCTCATCCTCGAAGACCTGAAAAACCTGATTGCATCTGACGAAGGCCTGAAAAAGACCTATGATGAATTCAAATCACTCCAGGATAAATGGAAAGAAATCGGAATGGTTCCGCGTACCGAAGCCAATATGCTTTGGCAGAATTACCATTTTCTGGTCGAAAAATTCTTTGACAAGGTAAAAATCAGCAATGAGTTAAAAGACCTCGATTTAAAAAAGAATCTGGAAGCCAAAATGCTGCTTTGTGAAAAAGCAGAAGCCCTGCTGATCGAAACTTCCATCCTGAAGTCATTCAAACAATTACAACAGTATCACGACGAGTGGAAAGAAATCGGACCGGTTCCCCAGGACAAAAAAGATGAAATCTGGAATCGTTTTAAAGATGCCACAGATAAGATCAATGATCGCCGTCGTGAATATTATGATGAAATAAAAGGTGATCAGGAAAATAATCTGATGGCGAAGAATGCACTTTGTGAGCAAGCCGAAAAGATCGTTTCCGAAAGCTGCACCACCATTAAACAATGGCAGGACTCCACAACCCAGCTTACCGATCTCCAGAAAGTATGGCGTACCATCGGTCCGGCCCCCAAAACAAACAATGAATTGGTATGGCAGCGCTTTAAAACAGCCATTGATTCCTTCTTCAACATTAAAAAGGAATATTTTGGTTCGATTAAAGAAGAACAACAACACAATTTCAACCTTAAACTTGATCTTTGTGTTCAGGCTGAAGCCATAAAAGACAGTACTGAGTGGAAGAAAACTTCAACAGAACTGATTCATTTACAGGAAGAATGGAAAAAAATTGGTCCGGTTCCCCGTAAACATTCCGATAAAATCTGGAAACGTTTCCGCGCAGCCTGCGATGAATTCTTCAGTGCCAAAACGGCTTTCTTCTCCAATATTCAGGCTACTGAGCAGGAAAATATGAAACGTAAGGAAGAACTGATTTTGAAAGTAAAAGAATATCAGTTCACCGAAAACCGCAAAGAAAATTTGGATATTCTGAACGGATTCCAGCGCGAATTCATGGAAATCGGCCATGTGCCCATCAAAGAAAAAGAACGCCTGCAGGGAGATTTCAGGAAATCCATCAATGCTCAACTCGATAAGCTGAAAATATCAGCCAACGAAATGACCACCATGGAATACCGGAACCGCTTTGACAATGCGATGAAGGATTCTCCTGATACCATGCGCGGTATGTCAAAGGAAAAAGTGAGCATGTCACAACACCTTAAACAACTCCAGGAAGACATTAAGCTTTGGGAAAACAATATCGGTTTCCTGGCCAATTCGAAAAGTGCTATTGTACTGAAAGAAGAATTTCTGAAGAAAATACAAAAGAGCAAAGACGAAGTAAAACTATTGGAAGCCAAGCTGAAAATGCTGCGCGAATCCTGATTCTTACTGAATTCTAAACCCAATACCTATGCCGGGTAATATCACAGGCCGGCTATTCAGGCTGGCCTCCTTCGGAGAGTCGCATGGAGTTGCCATTGGCGGAGTGCTGGATGGTTTTCCTGCCGGAATTCAGGTTGATCTGAACTTTATTCAAAATGAACTCGATAAAAGGAAGCCGGGAACGGCTTCCTTTTCATCTGCCCGAATGGAATCAGATCAGATCGAGATATTGAGTGGCGTATTTAAAGGGATTTCTCTTGGTACACCAATCGCATTCATAGTCAGAAATCAGGATACCCGTCCTGAGGATTATCAGGAAATTGAAAAGGCCTTCCGCCCATCCCATGCCGACTATACCTATTCCATGAAGTATGGGATCCGTGATTACCGCGGCGGAGGACGTTCTTCGGCCCGTGAAACCCTGGTCCGTGTAGCTGCAGGCGCATTTGCAAAGTTGTTTCTGTCGTCGAAAAACATCTTTATTCAGGCCTATACTTCCTCCATTGGTCCCATTGAGATCAACCAAAACCGATCTGAAATCCGACCCGAACAGGCCGGACTCAATGCCTTGCGTTGCCCCGATCCTGAAGCCGTGGTTAAAATGAATGCTTATCTCGATGAAATACGCACGCAGGGCGACTCCGCAGGAGGAACCATCAGTTGTGTCATTTCCGGGGTGCCTGCAGGACTTGGCGAGCCGGTATATGATAAAACAGAGGCATTGCTGGCACAGGCCATGCTCAGTATCAATGCCTGTATGGGTTTTGAGTTTGGCACCGGATTCAAGGCCGCAACCCTCAAGGGTTCTGAAAATAATGATCAGTGGGACTGGCCCGAAGATGCACAGGAAAACTTTCACCTGAATACCAAAACCAATAACAGTGGCGGGATTCAGGGCGGAATAACCAACGGACAGCCCATCCGGTTCAGGGTTGCCTTTAAACCGGTGGCCACAATCCAACAGGATCAGTCATCTTACACAACACAAGGCGACAATATCGTTTTACCGGCAAAAGGACGCCACGACGTTTGTATCGTTCCCCGCGCTGTTGCTGTTGTTGAAGCCATGGCTGCTCTTGTAATTGCCGACCTTTTTCTTCAACACAAGGCTCTTGATAAGTAATTGATATCGTCGTAAAATTGTGCTCATTTTTTGCTTTCTTTTGTAAAAAATAGCCTCTCCTATGAACCGGCGGCAACTGTCCCTGACCATTATTCTTTCGTTCTCATTCCTTTTCGCTGTCATGGCACAGGATGAATCCCCCTGCCCTGCTCCGGAGAATAAAAAAGCACAGAAACTCTTCTCAAAAGCCTCAGATCATTTTCAGCGTTATGAGTATGGAGATGCCTACGGTCTGCTCAAACAAGTTATTGAAGAAGAGCCGGAATACACCGATGCCTACTACCTCATGGGGATGATCAACATCAAACGTTCTACCCCGAATATCGCTGCAGCTGAACGCAATTTCCTGAAAGTCATCGAATTATGTAAGGATTACAACGCTTATGTTTATTATTACCTCGGAGATATCAGCTTTGGCGCCCAGAAATTCCCGCAAGCCAAGGATTATCTTGATATTTTCCTGAAAGATGTCGACAAAATTAAAAACGACAAGGATTATGACCGGGCAGTCGAATTGCTCAAATTTGCTTCGTTCTATGCAAATATGTTGAAAAAATCAATCCCGTTTAATCCGCTGCCTGTGCCTGGTCTGTGCACCGGCCAGGATGAATATCTGCCCATTATTTCTCCGGATAATGATTTAGCCCTTTTTACACGGGTTGTGAAAATGCCCCCTGATAAAAACGACCTGATCCCAAAAGAAAAAATGAATGAGGTTTTTATGTATTCGTTGCGAAAAGATGGTTTTTTCGATACCGGTGAAGAAATGCCTTTCCCTTTTAATCAATTTGACAATGAAGGAGGAGCAACATTAACCATCGACAACAAAAAGCTTTTTTATACGGTGTGCAAATACGGAAAAGGAAGTTATTTTAATTGCGATATCCATACTTCTGTATTCAACGGGGATTCCTGGTCTGAAATTACAGCCATCAATTCAGCGGTTAACCTTCCCGATTCCTGGGAATCCCAACCCAGTATCTCGCCCGATGGAAAAATATTGTATTTTGTCAGCGACCGCAAAGGCGGACTGGGCGGATATGATATCTATCAATCCGTTCAGAATGAGAAAGGTGAGTGGATGCCCGCCAGCAATATGGGGCCGCTCATTAACTCTGCCGGAAACGAAAAATCCCCTTTCATCCACAGCGACAACACTACATTTTACTTTTCCTCCGACGGACATCTCGGAATGGGAAAATATGACATTTTCTTTACTAAAAGACAGGATAACGGACAATTCTCAAAGCCGCTGAACATTGGCTATCCCATCAATACCCCGGAAGATGAAGTCGGGTTCTTCGCCAGTACCGACGGGCACTATGGCTATTTTGCCTCGAATAAATACCAGGGTCGCGGGGGATGGGATATTTTCTATTTCGATCTTTATCCGGAAGCCCGGCCTGAAAAAGTATTGTTTGTAAAAGGAGAGCTTAAAAATGAGGAAACAAAGGAAGCCGTCAGGGCAAAAATTGAGCTTAAAAACGTTGAAACCAAAAAAGTAACCGAAATTCCGGTGGATAGTATTACCGGAGAATACGCTGCTGTGGTATTGTTTCGGAATGATTATATGCTGACCGTAAAAAAAGAAGGATTCGGGTATGAGTCCAAATACATTTCAACAGAAGACAGTGTGTTTAAAATCCCGGCCAAAGTCAATCTCGAAATTAAACCCATCGAAGTGGGCAAAGCCTATAAACTGAATGACATTTACTTTGAAACAGCCTCATTTGATCTGACGGCAGGCTCCAAGCGGGTTTTGGACGGATTTATTCAATTCCTGAAAGACAATCCGGAAATCAAAATTGCCATTCAGGGTTATACGGATAATGTCGGGGATGACAAATCAAATCAGGTACTTTCCGAAAACAGAGCACATTCAGTCTATCAATATGTTGTGGATAATGGAATTGCACAGCAACGCCTCACTTTTGCCGGATTTGGAGAATCCCTCCCAATTGCTTCCAACCTGACTCCTGAAGGACGGGCGAAGAACCGGAGAACGGTGTTTGTTATCACAGGGAAGTAAAGGAAAAAGG
>CAYLTH010000103.1:0-11673 GCA_964386485.1 uncultured Bacteroidales bacterium
TTTTTGTTGAGAAATTCCGCTGAAAGGAAAAAGAAACACAATTATCAACCCGAAAATCAGGCAATTTAGATTCGATCTATACATGAAAAGACAAGGTTTATAGTCCGGGATAAAATTAAAAATTAATTTAACTTTGCTCTATGAAAACACTGTATATATTACGACATGCCAAATCCGACTGGAGTGAACCCGGTCAGGATGATATTGAAAGGGCAATCAGAGAGAAGGGAGTTAAGCGTACAGAACTGATTGTCAAATACATGCAGTCAAATAATACAAAGCCTGATTTGATTATATCTAGTCATGCATTGCGTGCTATTCAAACATCAAAACTGATTGCAACGGGTCTTAATTATCCAAAAAATTCAATTTTAATCAACCCCAAAATCTATTATTGGAATGAAGATCAGATTGGCAATCTGTTTTTCGAAGTCAATGATACAGTTTCTTCACTCATGATTGTCGGGCATAATCCGACTTTTACCAATCTTGCAAATAATTATCTGGAAAAGAAAATTGATTATCTGCCGACAAGCGGGCTGGTAACTGTAAATTTCAATATAGACAAATGGTCTGACATTGATGCAACAAAGGTAATCGACAGCCAGGCCATATTCCCCAAAATGCTGACTTCCCTATAATGAAAAAAGGCCAGGATAAACTGCAGCTGATTAACCGCGAAGAAAGCTGGTTGCATTTTAATGAACGCGTACTTCAGGAAGCTGCTGATCCGGATGTTCCTCTGCTTGAACGCCTTAAGTTCCTCGGTATTTTTTCAAACAATCTGGATGAATTTTTCAGGGTTAGAGTTGCCACACTGAAACGCATGATCGAATGGAATGAAAAGGAGTTACGATATATCAATTATAATCCCAAAAAAGTACTCAAACGGATCATCGATCTTGATCAGATTTATACAAAGCGGTTCAACACTATTTACAGCGATCTGATTGAGGCTCTCCGGGTTGAAAAAATTCGCTTCATCAACGAAAAAGAACTGGATCTATCACAAGGTGAATATGTTAAACGCTTTTTCCAGGAGAATGTCCGGCCTCATTTATTCCCGATCATGTTGAATGAATCTCTGCTGGATTTTTCGTTAAAGGATAAATCGATTTACCTGGCTGTGGCCTTATTTAAAAAGGAAACGCTGCTAAAGGATAAGTTTGCTTTGATTAAAGTACCGACTCAACAGATATCCCGCTTTCTGGTTCTTCCGGATCAGGGGGATACCAAATTTATTATTCTGCTTGATGATGTGATCCGTTATTGTCTGGACGAGATTTTTTCTATTTTTAATTACGATGAAATCCGGGCCTATACCATAAAATTTACCCGGGATGCCGAACTCGATCTTGACAATGATATCTCAAAGAGTTTTCTGGAAATCATCGCCGAAAGCCTGAAAAAGCGAACCAGCGGTATTCCTGTCCGGTTTATATATGACCGCGAAATGCCCGAAATCCTGCTGAAATTTGTGATGCGAAAATTAACAATCAGCAGAAAAGATATCCCTGTACCCGGTGGTCGGTATCACAATTTCAAGGATTTTATGAATTTTCCGGACATTGGCAGGTCTGATCTGAAATACCCGCCAAAACCACCTTTAGCACACAAAAATCTCATTGGCCGGAAAAGTCTTTTCGATGCAATTCGCGAACGCGATGTGATGCTTCACTTTCCATACCAGCGTTTTAATTACCTGATCGACCTGCTCAGAGAGGCTTCTATTGACCCCAGAGTGAAATCCATACGCATGAGCCTTTACCGGCTGGCTGAAGATTCCAATGTGGTAAATGCCCTTGTAAATGCCGCCCGAAACGGAAAATCTGTTACCGTATTTATGGAACTGCAGGCACGCTTTGATGAAGAAGCCAACATCCATTATGCCGAAAAAATGCAGGCAGAAGGTGTGCGTATTATTCATGGTATACCGGGATTTAAAGTTCATGCTAAACTATTGCTAATCAGACGGAAAGAAGGTAATACTAATCGGTATTTTGCAGGTTTGTCGACCGGAAATTACAATGAAATGACCGCCAAAGTCTATGCGGATGATTGTCTGCTGAGTGCCCGCCCGGAAATTACCTCTGAAGTACTTAAAGTATTCGAACTCTTTGATGCCAATTTTAAACAACAACGTTTTAAAACCCTGGTGGTATCTCCTTTCCGAATGCGTGATCATTTTATTAAACACCTGCGCACGGAAATGCAAAATGCTGCTGCCGGCAAAGAAGCCTGGGCTATCATCAAACTGAACAACCTTGTCGAGGAACGTATTGTTAAACAGATTGTTACCGCTGCCGAAGCCGGAGTAAAAATAAAACTCATTGTACGAACAAGCTTTGTGCCGGTCATCGAAGAACTGTCAAAATCCGGTAAAATTGAGGCCATCAGCATCGTGGATCATTTCCTTGAACACTCCAGAGTCATGATATTCTGCAATGGAGGCGATGAGAAATATTACATAAGTTCGGCCGACTGGATGGTTCGGAATTTCGACAACCGTATTGAAGTTGCAGTCCCGATTCTGGATCCTGAAATTCGTAAAGAATTGAAAGACATGATGATGATTCAACTCAAGGACAATATTAAGGCACGTTACCTTGGCATGAAACAACACAATACTTACCGATTGCCAAAAGATACGATTGAAGTCAGAAGCCAGAACGAAATATATTCTTATTTTAAAAAACAACTTGAAACCCAGCTCTGGAAATGATTTCACCTGAAGAAGCACTCCGGATTATACGGACTCAGAATTTGAATATTGAAACAGAAAATTGTCCGCTCGGTCAGATCCTTTTCCGGACACTGGCTGAAGATGTCCGTGCCGATATGTCAATGCCTCCCTTCCACAAATCTGCCATGGATGGCTTTGCCTGCAAAAATGCCGACCTGCCCGGCCCGCTGCGCATCATAGAAACAATCAGTGCCGGTACAGCAGCTCAAAAATCAGTAAATACAGGGGAATGTATCCGATTGATGACAGGATGTAAAATTCCGGATGGTGCTGATATTGTTATTAAAATCGAAGATGTTAAAGTTGAGGATGATCATACAATAAAAATGATTACCTCCCATTCTGCGAAAAACGTCTGTGCATTGGGAGAAGATTTCCAACAAGGAGATCTGGTTCTGAAAAAGGGAACCCTGATTCAACCATGGCAAATCGCAGTACTGGCTTCAGTTGGAAACTATAACCCATTGGTTTACAAAAAACTAAAATGCGGAATCCTCTCAACTGGTGATGAATTGGTAGAACCGGATACAATTCCTGCTGAATCGCAGATCCGGAACAGCAACGGTTGGCAACTGATCGCACAATGCCAGAATGCCGGCTTTTTACCAACATACTATGGGATAATACAGGATGTTCCGGAAGAGCTCTATAATGCAATCCAAAAATCGCTTGAAGAAAATGACATTACATTGCTTACAGGCGGCGTTTCGATGGGAGATTTCGACTTTGTACCTGCCATGCTGAAAAAAGCAGGTGTTGAAATCCTTTTCGAAAAAATTGCTGTTCAACCAGGCAGTCCAACTGTATTCGGGAAAAAAGGGAATCGGTTTGTATTCGGTTTGCCGGGAAATCCCGTAAGTACGCTGACCCAATTCGAATTATTGGTGCGGGCACTGGCGGATACCATTTATAACAGATCCGAAAGTGTTTTGCAGACGAGATTGCCACTGGCTGTCGATTTTCAGAGAAAAAACACGCACAGAAAAGCCTGGTTTCCGGTAAAAATTCAAAGTGATGGCAGCATAATGCCTTTGAATTATCATGGTTCTGCGCATATACTGGGTTATAATGAAGCAAATGGAATAGCTTCGGTTGAAGCAGGTCAATCCATCATTTACAAAGGAGAGTTAACAGATGTACGATTCCTTTAAACGTCAGATTAACTACCTCCGCATCTCGGTAACTGACCGGTGTAACCTTCGTTGCACCTATTGTATGCCCGAGGATGGTATTGTCATGTTGCCGCATTCCGAGATCCTGAGTTTTGAAGAAATAACCGAAATAGTCCGTCAGGCAGCTGCTATCGGGATCACAAAAGTCAGAATAACAGGAGGAGAACCCCTGGTCAGAAAGGGAATTCCCAACCTTATAAAAATGATTAATGCTATTCCGGGAATAGATGATTTATCATTGACAACCAATGGTTTACTACTGCAGGAATATGCTGTTCAACTGAAAGAAGCAGGATTAAAACGCATAAATATCAGTCTGGACACGCTGGATCGGGACAAATTCCGGGAATTATCGCGGGGTGGTGATCTGCAAAAAGTTCTTGATGGAATCGCAGCAGCGAAACTGGTTGGACTTAATCCCATCAAACTCAATTGTGTCATTAAACAATCGAATACAGAAGACGATGCCAGAGCAGTCGCTGCTTTTGGCGAAGAAAACGGATACCAGGTCCGGTATATCCATACCATGAGTCTGGAAAACGGACATTTTTCTGTAGTTGAAGGAGGCGAAGGTGGTCATTGTGCCAGTTGTAACCGCTTACGATTAACGGCCAACGGAAAACTTAAACCCTGTTTATTTGATGATATTGAATTCGATATCCGATCACTGGGTATCGAACAAGCGCTTGCTCTGGCGGTTGGCAACAAACCCCGAAAAGGAAGCGTTAATACGAAAGGTCATTTTTATAATATCGGAGGTTGAATGGAAAACAAAGTACTATCCCATATCGATCAGGAAGGAAAAGCCAATATGGTGGATGTCAGTCCAAAACCTCCCATGATCAGAACTGCAAGAGCAACCGGCAAGATTCATTTACTCGATTCAACCCTTCAGCTTTTAAAAGAAAACCAGATCCGTAAAGGGGATGTTCTCACCGTTGCCGAAATTGCAGGGATTCAGGCTATGAAACAAACATCTTCGCTTATTCCGCTATGTCATCCTCTTCAGATTACAAAAGCAGAAATCCGGTGTACAATTGAATCGGATGGCGTACGTGTTGAAAGCATGGTGAAATGCATCGGACAAACCGGCATTGAAATGGAAGCCCTCACCGGAGTAAGCATTGCCTTACTGACTATATATGACATGTGCAAAGCTGTAGACAAAGAAATGCACATTGAAACTATTCATTTACTCGAAAAAACTAAAGAAACAACTCCTTAGCCCTAACTGACCCTTTATGAAAACAAAGAAATCTTTAAACGTCATATCTGTTAACATCTCTGAGAAAAAAGGCGTAATCAAGAGTCCGGTTCCCGAGATCAGGATTACAGAAAACGGAATCGCTGACGATGCCCATTCCGGACCCTGGAACCGCCAGATTAGTTTACTGGGAATCGAAAGTGTCCATCGATTCGAGAAAGATTTAGGCCGGACTATTATCCCGGGCGAATTTGCCGAAAATATCACAACCGAAGGCATGGAGTTATTTCATGCAAAACCACTGGATCACTTTACTATCGGAGATGTCGTTCTGGAAGTGACCCAGATCGGAAAGCATTGCCATGGTGATAATTGCGCCATTTTCAGAGAAGTCGGGAATTGTGTTATGCCCAAAGAGGGGATTTTCTGCAGGGTTGTGAAAACGGGAGTCATTAAACCGGGCGACCCCATTGAATACCAGCGAAAAATTGTCTACATCCTTGTAATCACACTCAGCGACCGGGCCAGTCAGGGAATATATGAAGACAAAAGCGGCCCCGCTGCTGCACGCATGATGGAAGAGTATTTCACAAGTCAGGATCAACTGTATTGTATTAAAACTATGGTTCTGCCCGATCACCCTTACCGTTTAAGAGAGGCTTTGCTTCGTGCAAAAGGAAATAAAGTTGATATTATAATTACAACCGGCGGTACCGGTATCGGTCCGAAAGATTTTACACCAGAAGTCGTCCGACCACTTCTGACCAAGGAAATACCCGGAATTATGGATCACATCCGTTTGAAATACGGACAGGAAAAACCACAGGCATTAATTAGCCGTTCAATAGCAGGAGTAATGGACCAATCGCTTATTTTTGCCTTACCGGGCAGTGTAAAGGGAGTACAGGAATATATTACCGAATTGAAAGGTTCATTTAAGCACATGATGTTTATGATAAATGGCCTTGATATTCATTAATCCATTATTCGTAGACCTGAGCTGCAGCAAAATCCCGGCCTGCCTTTAAAGCAGTCAGATTCATCTGAATAATTTCCTCGCCTTTCTTACGGAACAGTCCACGAATGGCCTCCTCCAGACTGCTGTATTCAATACCCAGATGGGATGAAGCAGCCCCCAGTATGACCATATTGGCTGAACGGGTACTTCCCAGTTTCCGGGCAATCTCATCAGCATCGATGGCTACATGATTATGAATTTTCTCAATCTCGGCCATAACTGTATCCATTTCCGGATAATTCCGGATATTGATATAGGGTTTGATATTCGTAATCAACCAGCCATCCGGAGATAACATGGGCAAGTACCGCAACGATTCCATGGGTTCTACGGAAATGATAAGATCGGCTTTGCCACACGGAATCAGATCCGAGAAAATTTCATCATCGGAAATCCGAAGATTGGATGAAACATCCCCTCCCCTTTGACTCATACCATGAACTTCTGCCTGTTTCAATTGCATGCCCAGATTAATGGCAGCCATTCCGATCGTTGCCGCTATTGAAAGAATGCCTTGTCCGCCTACTCCTGCTAAAATAATATCGCGCTTCATGATCTGTGATTTTTTAATTCTTTTCTTTAATTTCTTCTTTCTTCCGTTTGGTAGCAGTCTGTATACATTCACGACGCGGAATAATAACGCTTACGCCATTATATTCCAGTTCACGCTTCATGATTTCAAGATTTTGCTCATGCGATTTTGGTGAGGGATTCAGAACAATAATATGTTCAGGATCAACCCCAAGACCCGCGCAAATTGCTTCTATTCGTCCAAATGCAGCGGAAGGCTGGCCTCCGGTCATCGCGGTAGTGGCATTGTCAAGAATCAGCACAGTCACATTGGATCCGTCTTTGACAGCATCCAGCAGACCGGTCATTCCGCTGTGGGTAAAGGTGGAATCCCCGATAACAGAAACGGCAGGAACAAGGCCGACATCGGCAGCTCCCTTGGCCATCGTAATCGAAGCTCCCATGTCAACACAGGTATTAATGGCATCAAAAGGTTCGAGTGCACCGAGTGTATAACAGCCGATATCGCTGAATACCCTTCCTTTAGCGTATTTTTCAAGTGCTTCATTCAGTGCATTATAGGTATAAATGTGCGGGCATCCGCTGCATAATGATGGAGGTCTGCCTGTTACAATTGCAGGAATATCTTTCCCTTTTACCGCTTCAAAACCCAGAGCCACACCTACAATCGACGGATTGAGTTCACCATCGCGCGGGATGCTTCCATCCAAACGCCCGTGAACCACTTTACCATCTTCCATAAACCCTTTAATCATTTCTTCGATCATCGGATAACCATCTTCCAGAACCAGAATTTCATCGCATTCTTCATACAATTTCCGGATCATGGGTTTTGGCATCGGATATTGACTCAGTTTAATAACCGGATAAGGCACTTTCCCTTCAGGATAGTTCTCCCTTAAATAATTATAGGCTATCCCACAGGCGATGATGCCCAGTTTCTTGTTATCACCGTCAATATATTGGTTAAAACCGGAGGTTTCTGCTTCAATCCGGAAATTATCCAGATTGTTCAGTAAATTTTTATACTGACGACGGGCATTGGCAGGCAACAAAATGAACTGGCGGGCATTTCCCGGTAATTTAATTTCATTCTGGGCACGCGATGGTTTGCGGCTAACCCCTGAACGCGAATGCGCCAGGCGGGTAGTCAGGCGCATCATAACAGGTACCTGATACTGCTCTGAAATATCAAATGCATAATGCACCATATCATAAGCTTCCTGCTGGTTGCAGGGTTCCAGAATCGGAATCAGTGCAAACTTTCCATAATAGCGCGAATCCTGCTCATTCTGAGATGAATGCATTGAAGGATCATCTGCAGCAACAACAATCAATCCGCCATTCGCTCCGGTTATGGAGGAATTCATAAACGGATCGGCTGCAACATTCAGGCCTACATGCTTCATGGCAGTCATCGCACGTTTTCCGGTATACGAAACTCCGAGTGCAGCCTCCATAGCCGTCTTTTCATTGGTTAACCAGGATGAAAATATCCCTTTCTCCTTTGCCTCTTTTGAATGTTGGATGTATTCGTTGATTTCCGTGGATGGAGTCCCCGGATAAGCATAAATTGCAGATAAACCGGCATCGATCGCAGCCTGCGCAATAGCCTCATCCCCAAGTAATAACTGTTTTTGCATGATCCTGTCAGCTTGAAATAATTAATCTAACAAACCTAAGCTTTTTTTTTCAGCCCGGCAAGGATAATGAGAACCAGATTACTAAAAATTGTTAATCCTTTAACAACCGCCTAAACCAGCTTGCGATTTTCCAGAATTTCCATAAAAAGTTTCTTGTACATCTCCCCGATCGGCAGATCGTGCGTAGCAATTTTGATCTTGCTTTTTTCAATACTCTCGATTTTATCAAGAGCAATAATGTAAGATTTATGGATCCTTACAAAATTATCACCCGGCAAAATTTGTTCCATTTTTGAGAAACTCATCAGGGTCATAATCCGCTCCTTCAGCGTATGAATTCGCAAATAATCCTTCATACCCTCTATAAACAGAATGTCCTTAAAAAAAACCTTCTGCATCCGGTACTCAGTTTTGATGAAAAAATATTCAGGATGCGACTGAACATGCTGCAAAGAACTTACAACAGGCATGTGAACAGGCTCTTTTATATACTTTAACTCATCATACACTTTCTCGACAGCCTTCAGAAAGCGATCAAAAGAAATGGGTTTCAGAAGGTAATCAGACACATCGAGCTCATACCCTTTCAGGGCATAGGAATCATAAGCCGTGGTTAGTATTACTCTGGGCTTATTCGACAAAACTTCAAGCAATTGAATCCCGGTAAGCTGATCCATCCTGATGTCCAGAAAAAGCAGATCCACAGCATTCTGTTTCAGAAATTCAAGCGCACGCATCGGATTGTCGAAACTGCCTTTTAATTCGAGAAAGGGGATTTTTTGAATGTAATCCTCCATTTTCACCAGAGCCAGTGGCTCGTCATCAACTGCGATGCATCGTATTGTCATGGAATCCGATTCTTAAATGTACCGAAAATACTGCATTATCTGTCTGAATATCCAATTCGTGATTGTTTGGATACAAAAGTTTTAAGCGTCTGATAACATTACTCAGTCCGATCCCGCTCGATTCATCCTTACTCCCGTCTTCAACAGGCCGGAAACGGTTCACAACATTCATCTCGATTGACCCTTTGAAAATATCAATCCGTATCCTGATGGCTGGCATGACAGAACTCTTATCCACATGCTTAAAGGCATTCTCGACAAAAGGTACCAGCATCATAGGGGCAATCATCTGATTACCAGCTTCTCCTTCGATAACCAATTCTACAAAATCCTTTTCCTTATAGCGTATCGATTGCAACTCAATAAAAGTCCGCAGGTAATTCACCTCTTTCTGTAGCAATACATAATCCCGGTCTGTTTCATAAATAATATAGCGCATAATCTCACTCAGCCGATGCACGCAGTCAGATGCCTTGCCTGCATCCATGTGAATTAATGTATCAATATTATTTAGGGTGTTGAACAGAAAATGCGGACTGATCTGTGAACGTAAAAGAGCCAGCTCACTCGCCTGATTCTGCAATTCGAGGCTGAGCCGCTGCTGATCGGCATTCAACCAATACCTGACCAACTTCAGCACCGATGCAAGTAATACGATGGTATAAATATTGACCAACAGATAGAATGATCTCCAGCTCAGCAAGGGATACGGATACATTTTAGCATCAGGCCAGAAAATCGGTTCCACAATATACATGTTCACAATGGACTCCACCACAAGAATAACAAAAGCCGTAACTACAATAATTACCAGGAGTGAAATATACCGTTTCCGTTGTAAAAACTTTGGGATCAGAAAATAAACATGAAAATAAGTTACCGCAATATCAAGTGGTAAAGTGAACATAAGTTGCTGAAGCACAGAGAAATAATTTCTGTTCTTAGCACCTACCATCAACGTAAAAAACGTTATAACAAGAAGCCAGAAAATGACATGTTGAAGTATGCGAACCGGCCGTGTTGGCGACGCAATGAATTCCGTTTTCATAAAACCATACCCTTAGTAAGCATGGCAAAGTAAAGAAAAAAGAAGAGCTTACGAAAAAAACTTATACCAAAACCGGTATTTTATCGTCAAACAGGCAAAAGCCTAATCAACGATTTCACGTTTCGAACGCTTGGCTTTCTTGCTGAATGCCATATCTTCGAGCATAGCAGTTGTAACTGACTTCGGACGTTCGAGCGGATACATCAATGCTCTGTCCCAGATCAGATTGGCTGTAATACCCAATGACCGACCGATTCCAAATAATACCGTGTAGAAATCATACTCTCTTACACCATAAAACCATTGAATCGGACCACTCTGTGCATCCACATTCGGCCATGGATTCTTGGCTTTACCTTGCGCTGTAAGTACTTCAGGAACAACCTTATAGAGTTTGTCAACATAATGGAACAACGGATCGGCTGCCATGTGCTTCAGGGCGAATTCACGTTGAAGGGCATAACGGGGGTCGGTCTTACGCAAAACAGCGTGGCCGTATCCCGGAATTACCTGGCCTGCATTTAAGGTATCCCAGACAAACTGACGCATTTCCTCTTCAGTCGGAATTTTGCCTTCCATCTTATCGTATAACTCAAGTAACCAGCGTAATACTTCCTGATTTGCCAATCCGTGTAACGGACCTGCAAGGCCGTTCACCATAGCAGAAATTGAAAGATAAACATCTGATAAAGAGCTACCTACAAGATGTCCGGTGTGGGCACTTACGTTCCCGGCCTCATGGTCTGCATGAATAATAAAATGCATACGGGCAACATCGTCATATGGTGCAGGAATGCCCATCATATGAGCGAAATTGGCTCCAAAATCCATATCCGGATTCGATTGGATCCGCTTACCATCGCGGTATAACTTGGCATAAATATAGGTAGCGAGTTCCGGCAATTTCGCCAGGAGGTTTAAAGCATCCTCATAGGTTGAATCCCAATACTCATATTTACTGATACCCCCTTTGTACTTTTTGGCAAAGAAACTTTCGCGTTGCATGGTCATAATAGCCGATGAAAAGATGGTCATTGGATGACTGCAGCATGGAAATGCGTCTATTACTTCATAAACATAGCGGGGCAGAATACGGCGTTTGCTGAATTCATCACGCATTTCTTCAATGTCCTTTTCATCCGGCATTTCACCAATCAGAAGCAGATAAAACAAACCTTCTACATAGGGCATTTCGGCACCTTTTGGCTTGGGAAGTTTTTCAAATACTTCGGGAAGGGTAAAACCGCGGTAGCGAATTCCCTCATGTGGATCGAGGTAGGAGATATCGCTGACCAGGCACTTAATGCCCCGCATTCCTCCAATGACCTGTTGAATGGTTACTTCATCAATAATGACATCTCCGTACTCCTTCATCAGTTTTGCGGTTCTCGGACGCCATGCTTCAATTTTGTCGTAAAGTTTATCTTTAATCCGGGACATATACCTTGGTTTTAAACGTAAATAAA
>CAYLTH010000104.1:0-2858 GCA_964386485.1 uncultured Bacteroidales bacterium
ATGTAAAAATCGGCTACCGGAATTATGCCTCCGACCAATACTATAAAGTCAGGGCCGTAAAAAGCCGTTGGAAAGGCGATTTCAATCAGGATAATTATGAACTTAGTGTATCGGGTTCCTATTTTGTGAATCAGATTAAGTCGGGCGATCTGGTTTATCTGGCAAACAAAAATGTTGAACTGAACACGGTAATTGCTGTTGACCAGAACCGGGATTTATATGAAATCAAAGGCGGGAAAATCCAGCTGGGTGAGCTTCAGCTAAATCTGGATGCGGAGTGGAAAAGCAATGAAACAGCCGATAAGGTGGATGTCCGGATCCGGACGGAAAATGCAAATCTGGCTGAATTTATTTCTGAATTGCCCGGGCATTGGAAAAAACAGCTCGATCCCTATGAAGCCGACGGGAATATTACCTTAAAAATTCGCCTGGCCGGACTTTTCGGGGATGAAAAAATCCCGGAAATGAAGATGAATTTTGTGCTGAAAGACGGGCTGCTTAAGCATAAGGAAAGTGGGATATTGCTCGATAAGCTTATGATTAGCGGGGATTATGGAAACAGGGGCAGCACAGCCATGTCGGACCAGGATCTGAAAATCACCACCTTTTCCGGCATGCTGGGAGGAAACCGGTTTAACGGGAATCTTTCCCTGATCGGTTTCAAACCATCGAAGGTGGAGCTTGGATTAAATGCCGATCTGAATGCCGGCGAGGTGATGCAATTCCTGGGTGTATCAAGCTTCAGTAAGCTGGAAGGAACCCTTAAACTCAATGGTATTTTCTCGGGGAATATTGATGATTTCTCGAACCTGAAGGCGAGCGATTTTATTGCCAACACGGTGAATGGAAATCTCGAGATTGAAAATCTGACCTTCGGAATCAAAGATTATAAAACGGAATTTTCAAGATTCAACGGGATGTTTTCATTCAGCAACAACGACATCATTGCCAAAAAGCTGTCCGGGAAAATTGATGGAATGGAATTTCAGACAGAAGCCTATCTTAAAAACATCCTTCCGTATCTGATTCTGGATCAGGAACAACTTCAGATCGATGCGAAAGTGAGTTCTCCTTCTGTAGATCTGTATAAATTGATGTCGTCGGCCACCGCCGGAAAACCGGGTGAAGGCGGATTTCCGATTCCGAAAAATACCGGATTTGATATCCGTTTTGATATCGACAAGCTGAATTTCAAAAGTTTTGCCGCCAAATCGGTGGATTGTGCGCTTAAATACCGGAATCAGAAACTCTTTGTCAACTCGCTTTCGATGGAGGCATTTGGTGGTTCGATGATGATGACGGGTCAGCTGGATGTTGCCAATCCCGACAAAATGAAGGTGGATTGCGATGCCTCGCTGACCAAAGCGGATATCAAGCGCTTATTCCGGGAGATGGGGAATTTCGGACAGGATTATATTCTGGATGAAAACCTGAGTGGCATATCCGATGCCCTGATACAGCTCAGTTTCAGCATGAACCGGGCAATGGAAATCGACCCGGCTTCTATTTTGGCCAGCATCGATCTGAATATTACAAATGGCGAACTGATCAATTATAAACCCATTTACGGTTTGGGGAAATTCATCCGTCTTGACGATTTATCGCGGGTTCGGTTCAGCAATCTGAAAAACCAGATCCTTATCAAAGACCGGAAAATGATCATTCCGGAAATGGAAGTACAGTCGGATGCCCTGAATTTTGTAATTGCCGGAACCCATTCATTTGATAATGAGATCAATTACACCATCCGCTTATTGCTCTCCGAAGTGCTTTCCCGGAAAGCAAAAACCGCGAAGAAAGAAAATGATGAGTTTGGTATCGAAGAGCCCGGGAAGAAAGGCGGGACTACCCTCTACATTTTACTGACCGGAACCGTGGATAAACCAATATTCCGCTACGACAGCAAGGGTGTGAAAGGGAAGATTATTTCGAGTGTACTCAATGAAAAGGAAAACCTCCGGTCACTCTTCCGGAAGGAATTCAGCCGCAACAAGAAAGAACAGGACAGTATCCTCACCAAAGAAAAGGAGCAGGTGAAAAAGCAGGAGAGTGGTCAGTACATTATGGAGTTTGACGGAGAAACCATTGATACCGCTGCGAAGAAAAAACAAAATCCCCCGAAAGAAAAACCCGGGAAAAAACCGGTGAAGGCAAAAGAAAAGCAGGATAAACCCGTTATTAAAGTTGATTGGGAATAATCGGTTGTTTTTCGCGATTCTTTCCGATATTTGACAACAATCTTCTCCTATCGTGAAAATCTACGAACAAAAACGTCGTTGGAAATGGCTCCTGTTTATGTCGGGTGTAGTCATTGTATTGGCAAGTCTCTGGTATACCAACATTCTGGTAAAGAAAATTGCGGATGATGAACGGCAGAAACTGAGCATCTGGGCCAATGCCATTCAGCGCAAAGCCAAATTTGTGGTGTATACCGAGAATTTCTTCAAGAAGATTAAACTCGAAGAGCAAAAAAGAGTTCGCCAGTTAGCCCATGCCACCAAGCGCCTTGCAACAGCCAGTACCACAACTGATCTGACCTTTTATTCTGAAATCATAGAGGATAACACAACTGTTCCGGTTATTCTGACGGATGATCAGGATAATATTGTTTCTGCCAGGAATCTCGATGAGGACTACCAAAAAGCCAGAAAACTGGAAGGGCCTTTGAAGGAGTTGTTCAAAAAGTATGATCCGATTCCCATTGAGTTTTTCCCGTTCAACAAGAACTATTTTTATTATTCGGATTCGAAGCTCTTCACCGAATTGCGTCTGGTTCTGGATGATCTGATCCAGACCTTCTTTTCAGAGGTTGTCGAGAACTCAGCTTCTGTTCCGGTCATCATCACCGACAGTACCCG
>CAYLTH010000104.1:2958-11659 GCA_964386485.1 uncultured Bacteroidales bacterium
TTGCTGAAAATGCAGAATATGGATGAGGATACAGTCAAGGAGCTGGATAAGGATGTAAAACGATTGAGTACCATTGCCGAGCGTTTTTCAAAAATCGGGTCCGATCCGATACTGAAGGAAGATGATGTGACCCGGATTTTGTATGATACCATTGACTATCTCAAACTCCGCACTTCCAAAAAGGTAAACTTTACGATGAATATTGGCCGCGATACCCCCATGATTGCGCCGGTTAACGCGGGTTTGTTTGAGTGGGTTATCGAAAATGTGAGCAAAAACTCCATCGATGCCATGAGTGGCGAAGGGAATCTGAATATTACCGTATTCGAGGAAACCGGCTACCTGTTTATCGATATTTCGGATACGGGGAAAGGACTGCCGCGCTCCAAATTCAAAACCATTTTTGAACCGGGCTATACCAGTAAACTCAGAGGCTGGGGTTTGGGACTAACCCTTTCAAAAAGGATCATCGAAGAATATCACAAAGGGAAAATCTTTATCAAATCGTCCGTTCTGAACGAAGGAACGACCATGCGGATCCAGCTTAAACAACTGGCATCTAGTTAACTGCCGGACAATTCGGGGCAGATTTAATGTTCTTTTTCATCCAGCGGGTGGATTTTTTCCTGCTGGCTTTTATCATTTTTTTCGAACGCTTGCCCTGGATACTCTGATGACGCTTCAGGGCCTTATCATAGGCCGCAACGGCTTCCTTGCTGTTTTCATCCTTGCGTTCATTTATTTTATCCATTTTTTTGGCAAGAGAAGATTTTGATTTGCAGGAAGCTCCCGAAAACAAGACCAATCCGGCCAACATGATAAAAAGCCAAAAGCCGGTTTTTTTCATAGTGCTGAATAATTCCGATTTCTATACGTTTGTTTTAGCAGAAAGCAATAACTTCGCATTCAGCTTGTAAAGGTATGGTTAAGATCAGTAAAAGTGGTTCCGGTTTTGTAAAAAGGAATAACAACGCATTGTTAATATTTATTGTTTTGCCTTTTCTCCTCGTTTTTGCCTGTAAAAAAGACAATCCGGAGGATCAGATTCCGTATGCGTATATCAATATTTACATCGAACCGAATTCAACAATGTATCTGCCATTGAATGTTGTGGGAGGATCGGTGTACCTGACTGCCGCATCGCCCAGTAAAGGACTGATCGTTTACCGGACAGGAGTGGAGGAGTTTGTTGCCTTTGAACGCACCTGTCCGAACGACCCTGCCAATAACTGTGACACCGGGCCTGTCAAGATTGAACATGCCGGGACAACAGCAGTTGATTCCTGCTGTATGTCGCGGTTTATATTACAGGACGGGTCTGTATTTGCAGGGCCTTCCAAATATCCTTTACGCAGTTACCGAACCGAATATAACGGTTCGATCCTGCATATTTACAATTAGTAGCGGTAGTGTTCGGGTTTGTAAGGACCTTCAACCGGAATGCTGATGTATGCCGATTGTTCCGGAGTTAAGATCGTCAGGTTTACGCCCAGTTGTTCAAGGTGTAAACGGGCCACTTCTTCATCCAGTTTTTTCGGTAAACGATACACATCCACTTCGTAATCATGCTGCCACAGATCGAGCTGAGCCAGCGTCTGATTGGTGAATGAATTACTCATCACAAAAGAAGGATGACCTGTTGCACAACCCAGATTCACCAAACGGCCTTCAGCGAGAAGATAAATGGCATTTCCGCTTGGGAAGGCATATTTATCGACCTGTGGTTTAATATTGGTGTGTTTGATTCCGGGATAGCTCACCAGTTTATCAACCTGGATTTCGTTATCGAAGTGACCGATGTTGCAGACAATGCTCTGATCTTTCATTTTCGACATGTGCTCAATGGTGATCACATCTTTGTTACCGGTTGTGGTTACGTAGATATTTCCTTCAAACAGGGCATCTTCTATCGTGGCAACCTGGAAACCTTCCATTGCAGCCTGTAATGCACAAATCGGATCGATTTCGGTAACAATAACGCGGGCGCCATAGGTACGCATCGAATGCGCACAGCCTTTGCCAACATCACCATATCCGAGAACAACCACCACTTTACCGGCAATCATCACATCGGTAGCCCGTTTGATCCCATCCGCCAGCGATTCGCGGCAACCATAGAGGTTGTCGAATTTCGATTTGGTTACGCTGTCGTTTACATTGATGGCCGGTACCAGCAATTCGCCTTTTTCCATCATCTGGTAGAGACGGTGAACGCCGGTGGTGGTTTCTTCTGAAACACCTTTCCACTCTTTTACCACATTATGCCAGTGATTATTGTCCTCGACATAGGCTTGTTGTAACTGTCTCATTACGGCAGCTTCTTCTGCGTTGGAAGGAGTTGCTTTTAATAATTCAGGATTATTTTCAGCCTGATATCCTTTGTGTATCATCAAAGTAGCGTCTCCGCCGTCGTCCACGATAAGGTTCGGACCTTTTCCGCCGGGGAAGTTCAGCGCCTGCATGGTACACCACCAATATTCTTCGAGCGATTCGCCTTTCCAGGCAAAAACGGGAACACCTGTTGCAGCGATGGCAGCAGCAGCATGATCCTGTGTGGAGAAAATATTGCAGCTGGCCCAGCGAACATC
Organism: uncultured Bacteroidales bacterium; assembly: GCA_964386485.1. Taxonomy (GTDB): domain Bacteria; phylum Bacteroidota; class Bacteroidia; order Bacteroidales; family CAIXZF01; genus CAIXZF01. The sequence goes on from CAYLTH010000104.1 coordinate 5,547, forward strand.
GGCACCCAATGCAACCAGTGTTTCGATTAAAACAGCAGTCTGAATGGTCATATGCAGTGAACCGGTAATGCGGGCACCCTGCAGCGGCCTGGCAGCCATATGTTTTCTGCGGATCGACATCAGACCCGGCATTTCTTTTTCAGCGATTTCGATTTCTTTGCGTCCCCAGTCGGCAAGTTTGATATCGGCTACTTTATAGTCGGTAAAGGAGGTTAAAGTCATGTTTTCCATCATCCATTTTTTAAGCCTGCAAAGGTACGATTTTTTTCAATGTATGGGGTTGGTTTTTTGAGGGGTGATTTTTTCATCGGGGAACGGTTCACATGGCAGAGCCAGGACTGGTAGTGAGAGGTTTTGGGGTGAAACGCTCCCATACCTATTTTACTAGACGGCGTTTATTTTTATTATCTCCGGGTACACATCCGTGATAAATTGAATTGTAATATCATCAGAAGCAATAAAAAGGTGTTTATAATCAGATTTCATTTCTTTTATGACTGAGTATTCATCTATCCATTTTGAATCAAGAATTTCGAATGAATTACCAATTTGAGATTGAATCTTATTTTTAGATTTCCATAATTCAAATAAATGTTCTTCATGTGCAACATTGTATATCTGATATTTTATCTCAGCTACATAGGCGTTTTTCATAGTATCGCTCAAATAAACTTTAAGAAAATATCCTTCGGTTTCAATCTTATCAATTGAGATCCAATCAATGTCCGAGATTGCTGTTTCCCATTTTTTAATATTTAAATCACTATACATCATTCGTATATTATTTCTCATTGTTTATTCTTTGTGGATTCGAGTTTTTTTAAATGCCGCCAAATGATTTAGCACAGATGCTGGGCCTGATTTGTTGCTATTGTGTTGATATTGAGGCACGTGGGTTTGTTTTTATGGATTTGTCAAGTGACGTTAGTAATCAAATAAGCAAGGTGTTTAGGGCATTGGTTAGAAATGAATATCCAATCATCCCCACTAATAGTAATCTCTTCTTCTCCAAGCCAGGCTATATCCTCTGACAAATTACCCAACCTCCCCCAATACCTTAAACTCCACCTTATCCGGGCAAAGCTGTTGTATCATTTGTTCTATTTTATTCATTTTTTGCCGCTTTTCAGTAGTTTATTGCTTTCAACTTCCTGCAACACCTTCATTTGCTGTATTGCAATTTGGTTGAGCTTAACTAATCGTTCGCTTTGGGGCATATTTTCGTTAATAAACACAGCGTTCAGGTTTTCCATATTCGAGAGGCAAATGAGTTCGTTAATAGTGGCATAGTCGCGAATGTTTCCTTTCAGGTCAGAATTGGCATCACGCCATTGTTTCGCGGTAATGCCAAACATGGCCATATTCAGTACATCGGCCTCGTTGGCATACACGTAGTTAATTTGTTCCCTGGTAAGTTCAGTCGGGATAAGGTTTTGCTTAATGGCATCGGTATGTATGTGGTAGTTTAATTTAGCCAGTTCGCGTTTGGCTGTCCAGCCGATTTGTTTTTGTTCTTCTTCTTTGAGGCGTTGAAATTCTTTAATAAGATAAAACTTAAATTCGGCGCTTAACCATGAAGCAAATTCAAAAGCAATATCGCGGTGAGCAAAAGTGCCTCCATATCTGCCAGTTTTTGAAACAATGCCAATTGCACGTGTTGTTTCAATCCAGCGTTTTGGTGTTAATGCAAAACTGTTTGAACCAGCCAGATTTTTAATTCCATCGAATTCGATGGAATTAAAACCAGGATTATTGAATAATTCCCATAAACCAATAAATTCAATCGTACTGCGGTTACGCATCCAGTTTTGTAATATGTAGTCGCTTCTGTCGGCATCCCGAAAGCGTGCAATGTCTGTCAGGCTTATATACTCATCATCTTTTTCAGTATAAACAAGGATTTCAGTGCCTTTAACTTCTATTTTTTTACTTTTTGCCATGATTAATAATGGTTAATGATAAAAGGTCAAACCCTGTCATTTTCGTGAGGTCACGAAAATGATTTTCTAAATTGTTTTTCAATGCAGAGAAATGCCGGTTCGTTTTTCAACACTATTGATAAAATCAGTCAGGTTTTCCCCATCAATGCAACTGCAAAGCAAATATAAGAATTTTCCATCCTTTCATTCGCAATCATCTCTGCCTGCCGGAGGACGGTATCGGTGGCGGGTTTTTGGATGTCGGGGGGGTAGCCATATTGGCGGAGGAGCCGTTTTACGACGACACGGAGTCTGGCTTTTACGCTTTCTTTGATGGTCCAGTCGATGGAGGCGTTTTTACGGATGGCTTCGGTGCGTACGACGGCCAGTTCCGGATCTCAGGGGTTTCGGCTACTATGTTATTCGGGTTTATCGTCTTTATTAGGGTATTTTTTGTTTTCAATAGAGCGCATGTTTTTTGCATTTAGCGGACTGACTACTTTTCTGCCCGTTTCGGCTTCTAATTTCAAACGGGCTTCTTTGGCAATGTTGCCGCCGCGCTTAGCTACATCTTCATGTTCTGGAAATGACTCAGGATTGGTTGTTTCTGATATTTCTTTGGTTGACAATTCGGCAAGCATATTGAGAACTAATTCTTTGTTAGTCATGTTATCACGAAGGTTTTCCTTTTTCAGGTCTTTGAATTTCTTGTATTCTCTGGCTGTTTTGCCTGCCCATGTTTTATATATAATGTCGGTTAACGTAGCAAACTCAACTCCTTCCTCCAAACCCAGACGTTTCCATTCATCGGTCAAACTCTTACGAATTTCTATACTTTTCAGGCGTTGGTTTATCCAATTATCGGAGTACCCCAAACGCTTATAATCGGTCATAGCCTGCTCGATTGACAGTTCGGGGTCTTGTAGCTGGTCGAGCCGCTGTTTGGCAATTTCGGCTAACCACAACTTAAACGGTTCTGCCTTTTTTGAAGGAATTGACTGAATGATACGGAAAAGTTGTGTAGTATTGGCAGCTAATGTTTTACGCAGTTTCCCTGTTTCGGTGGACATTGCTACCTGGGGACAATTTGTCCCTATGTAATCACCAATCAGGCGATCACGTTTCCGCAACTTTTTTAAATAATCGGTAGGGTTGGTACTGTCAGTAAGTACATCAATTATATCTACTACCGAAAAATACCACTCTTCCTCTTCTTCATTCCATGCCGAACGGATTTTTTTATCTTCAAAAAGTTTAATCGAGCTCCCTTTTCCCATACCAAAATTAATGGTTATTGATTAATTGTTTATTGTATTGCTATTCTATTATTTTCCAATATCCGCCTTTGTCACCTCCGATGCGCTCAATGCGGTTTTCTGCTTTCAGCTTTGCAATATTTTTTTCTATTGCTCTTGTTGATATTTTTAGTTGTTCTGCTAATTCTTTAATGGTTATTTGAGTATTTGCTTTTATCAATCGCATAATTTTCTCCGAACTTTTCTCCGAACCTTTTTGATTTTTCTCCGAACTTTTCTCCGAAGCTTTTTTCAGAAGGTCATTCTGTGTATTTACAAGGCCAAATCCAGGTTCAACAAACTTAATGTGCATTTCCCGGTTTTTGAGCGAATAGTTTTCTTTGAGCAACAGGTTTGAAAGAAAGCGTATTAAAAACGTATCTGTCTTGTGAATGCCTTGTGATAAGTCTTCATAGTTGGCTCGCACAAGTGCATTACGGAAATACCAGGAGTTTTTGGCAAACAAATCGTTGTTTACGGTTTTAAAACCAAGTTTCCGCAAATATTTGATTAAGAAAATGGCTGTTGTTCGCGTGTTACCTTCCCCAAAAATGTGGATTTGCCACAAATAAGAAATGAAATGAGCAATGTGTTCTATGATTTCCTGTTCGCTTAATCCTCTGTAACTAAACTTTTTTTCCTGTTCAAGATCGTATTCCAAGGTGTCTTTTAAACTATCAGCACCTGCATATAAAACTGTTTCGCCATTCAGCACCCATTCTTTTTTTGTGATATTGTAATCGCGGATTTTACCTGCGAATTTGTAAATGTCCTTGAATAATCTGCGATGAATGGATATGTATTCTGCCGGCGAAAACGTAAAAGTTTGTTCGCTCAGCATTTCAGCAATTCGCGCCGAAACTTTGTCTGCTTCTTCAGTACGGTCTTCGTTTGTTTGGGCTGGGTGCTGTATATAATACGTGTCAATGCGCTGTTTTACTTCGTCAATGGTAATGTCGCCCTCAATATTTTGTCTGGCAGTTGCAATGAGATAGTCAGACGGTATTAGTCCGTCAACTTGTTGTAACCCTATAGCCGTTTTCCAAACTTTTGCTTTTTCTGCTTTGTTTGGTTCTCCCTGTCGAACGTATTCTTCAAAATCATCCATTGTTTGAATTCTGTTTTTTATTTAACAGTTTCTTTGTACCGGCATGTGGAGCCGGACTCTCTGAAAGCAGATTAAACCACCCTGCAATATACAGAAAATTATTGAATACATTCGCAGAATATTAGTTTATAAAGGAAATCATCCCTAACCACAGCACAAGGATTGGCAGAGCCATTATACTCCTTGTTTGATGGTCCAGTCGATGGAGGCGTTCTTGCGGATGGCTTCGGTTAATACGACGGCCAGATCCGGATTTTAGTCTTATGGGTTTAAACGATTCGCAAAGTATCTGTTTTTAAGCAGATATCGGACCTGCACCCATCCCTCGCCGTTCATCAACTTCGGTAACAAGGTATCATCCTCAGGAAGTATGCAGTCGCAATACTGAAAGCATGGATTTTAGCCTTAAGGCTGCACAGATCGCCCTCTTCTGCACAACCTGAAATACCAAGGCTACCGCTGATCGCCAATGAATAAGGCCTGGCAAACCAAAAGTTATTGTAATGACTTTTGGTTATGACTTTTAGTTATTATGATATTTTGTTGTATCTTTGAATAAAAAAAAGAATGTATACCAGGACATTAGAAAGCAGGATAAAAGAAAAGATTCATAGCGGAAAGGCAATTGTAATTGTTGGAGCAAGGCAAGTTGGGAAAACGACTTTACTAAAAAGCATTCTTGAAGGATTAGATTATCTGTTTCTGGATGCTGATGATCCTACAATCAGAAGCTTGCTGTCAAACCCGAATACCGAGCAAATCAGAACCATTCTCGGGGATTATAAAACCGTTTTTCTTGATGAAGCGCAAAGAATCAATGGAATTGGTCTGACATTAAAGATTATAACAGACCAGTTTAAGCATGTGCAATTGTTCGTAAGTGGGTCATCGTCATTTGACCTGGGCAATGTGTTGAATGAACCATTAACGGGAAGAAAATGGGAGTATGAAATGTTTGCAATATCGTGGGAAGAATACGAAACGAAGATTGGCTTTGTTAAATCAGAGCAACAGTTGGAAAACAGATTGCTATATGGTTTCTACCCCGAGGTAATAAACAACCAGGGAAATGAAAAGGAGACACTGAAAAACCTGGTTAATAGTTACTTATACAGAGACATTCTGGCATTTTCGGACATCAGGAGACCCGAAGTGCTTGAAAAGTTACTGCAAGCCCTGGCTCTTCAAATGGGGAGTGAAGTCAACTACAATGAATTATCTCAAACAATTGGGATTAACAAAAATACTGTCCAGAAATACATTGAAATACTGGAAAAGGGGTTCATTGTATTCAGGCTTAACAGTTTCAGCAGGAATCTGAGAAATGAAATTAAACAGAACCGCAAAATTTATTTCTACGACAATGGTATCAGAAATATGATCATCGGGAACTTTAACCCGCTTGAACTGCGTGTTGACAAAGGTGCTTTGTGGGAAAACTTTTTGGTTTCAGAAAGATTAAAACAGAATACCTACAAACAGACATTCGCAAAAATGCATTTTTGGAGAACAAAGCAACAGCAGGAAATAGATTTTGTGGAAGAGTGTAATGGCCATATTTATGGTTATGAATTTAAATGGAATAGCAAAAAGATTAGTATCCCGAAAAATTTCACTGAAACCTACAACGCAGAATCATTCCTGATTAGCAGAGAAAATTTTCGTGAATTCGTTGTACTATAAACACACCCGACCCGAAGACCTTATCTTTGTGGTGTTAATCTTATAAAAAATGAGATCCTTCCTTTTATTCGTATTCGGCTGTTGCCTGGTGTTGCAGTCTGTTGAAGC
>CAYLTH010000105.1:0-1780 GCA_964386485.1 uncultured Bacteroidales bacterium
ACTTTTTCGTTACTTTGCATGAAAAATTACGTGTGAAAAAATATTATCTACTGCCATCTGCTATCGTATTACTACTGCTATTTTCTATATATGGATCCGGGCAGGAAAGACCAGCCAGTCTGCCCGATTCAATCCGGGTTCTGACGCTGGATGAAGTGGTGATTTCCGGAACGCGCTGGCAGCAGAAATCAGGCGATGTGCCTGTAAAAATTATCAGCATTTCATCGCAGTCGTTAAGCCTGCAGAACCCGCAAACAGCCGCCGATTTGCTGGGCGTTTCCGGCAAAGTGTTTATCCAGAAAAGTCAACAGGGTGGGGGAAGTCCGATGATCCGTGGTTTTGCCACCAACCGCCTGCTCTACACCATCGACGGTGTGCGCATGAACACAGCTATTTTTCGCAGCGGGAATATTCAGAATGTGATTTCCCTCGATCCCTTTGCCATGGAGAAATCGGAAGTGTTGTTTGGTGCGGGCTCTGTGATGTATGGCAGCGATGCCATTGGCGGGGTGATGAGTTTCCAGACCTTAAGCCCGCAATTATCAAATACGACGAAACCGATTGTAAAGGGTCATGCCCTGACCCGCTATGCATCGGCAAACCAGGAGAAAACTTTTCATGCTGATTTCTCGGCCGGATGGAAGAAATGGGCCATGCTGAGCAGTATCAGTACTTCTGATTTCGGCGATCTCCGCATGGGCAGTAAGGGTCCGGATGCATATCTGCGGCCATTTTATGTTCAGCGGCAGGACAGTACGGATGTTGTTGTTACGAATGATGATCCGCTGGTGCAGCGGCCATCGGCTTACTCCCAGATTAATATGATGCAGAAAATTCGTTTCAAACCGAATGATCACTGGGATTTTCAATATGGTTTTCATTATTCGGAAACGTCCTCCTATTCGCGCTACGACCGTCATATCCGCTACAAAAAAGGGCTGCCACGTTATGGCGAATGGGCCTATGGTCCGCAGAAATGGATGATGAACAACCTGAATATCACCCATAAGGCCGATTGTAAAGCCTTTGATGAAGTTGTTCTGCGACTGGCCCAGCAGCAATTTGGCGAAAGCCGCATCAGTCGCGATATCAACAAGGCGAATCGGGAGATCCGGGAGGAAAAGGTGGATGCATGGTCGGCGAATCTTGACTTTGAGAAACAAACCCATGCGAAGAACCTGCTGCTGTATGGCTTTGAATATGTATTGAATGATGTGATGTCCACCGGGATTGACGAAGACATCGTAAGCGGTGTGAAATCGCCCGGACCAAGCCGGTATCCGCAGTCGACCTGGAGTTCGCTGGCCGTTTATGTAAACGATCAATACCGGTTCTCTGATAAAGTGTTGATCCAGGGCGGTTTGCGCTACAATCAATACGTTCTGGATGCTGAATTTGATACCACGTTTTACCCGTTTCCCTTTACCACGGCCAATCTGGACAATGGTTCGCTTACGGGTAGCCTCGGACTGGTGTATCGTCCGGCTAAAAACTGGGTAATCAGCGCCAATGCAGCAACCGCCTTTCGTTCGCCCAATGTGGATGATCTGGGTAAGGTCTTTGATTCGGAGGCCGGTTCTGTGACGGTTCCCAACCCGGACCTGGAAGCAGAATATGCGTATAGCGGAGATTTCGGTATTGCACGTATTTTCGGGAATACACTCAAACTGGATCTGAGTGTTTATTATACCCTGCTGAGTAATGCCCTTGTTCGCCGCGATTTCAGCCTGAACGGACTTGATAGTATCCTTTACAATGGCGAATTGAGCCGGGTTCAGGC
>CAYLTH010000105.1:1880-11495 GCA_964386485.1 uncultured Bacteroidales bacterium
AAAGTCATGATGCAGATTGATCCGCATTTTACGCTTTCTGCCGGACTCGAAAATATGACGGATCAACGTTACCGGCCGTATAGTTCCGGGATTGTGGCAGCGGGACGGAATGTTATACTCAGTGCGAAAGTTAATTTGTAAAAAAAGTTTAAGTTTTGGGACTGCGATCTATTTTCAAGGGTGTTTCCTTTCTAACAGAAAAACCCTGCCAGTATTTGCAAAACTGACAGGGTATAAACTGATGTTTGTTGGAAATTACGGCAAACTTACTCTACAATAAACTTCACTTTTGCAATCTGAGTATTTTCATTCCTGAGCACACCCATATAGACTCCGGCCGGAAGCGAGCGGACATCATAACGTATCACTCCCTGAAAAGGTGCAACAGAAATCGAGTTAATATGTCTGCCCAAAAAATCATAAATTTGAAACTGCAATGTTTTGTTATTATTGGACATCGTCAGGTTAAAGGTTATATAATTATCCGCAGGATTTGGGTAGGCACTAATACCAATTAATTCCGAACCCAATTCCTCTTCACCCCAATAAATACCCAGGGTGTCGCAGGGAGACCCCTCTAAACGGCCCAGCCGAAAGTTGGGAAAGTTTGGGATACTAACATCGTTTACATCATATAGGGTAATTGCTCTTTGTTGCACATTACAGGCTAACCCTGGTAAATCTGGATTGTGGATTATGTGAAGATATGGATTGGTAAAAGAGCTTAAATAAATTTCGTTATTTGGTGCCAATTGAGATAGGCCAAAACCGATCGGGGTCAAATTTAAATAATATGTACTATCCCATTGAGCTACCTCAATTTTTGTTGAGGCAATGTTGTTGCTTTCTAAATCATATTGATTTATTACAGTATAAGTATTTATATATAGGTATTTTGAATTTGGTGAAACTGCAACAGACGGATAGGCTACAGCGCTTCCTTGTATCCAACTATCCAAATTAATATAATCTGACAACAGCCCACTACAGCGATCAAATGAATATATTTCAAACCGAAATGGCATTTGATTTGAATATACACTCACGCGAATGTATTTTTGACCATCTGGAGAAAATACAGCCGTCCCACCTTCACTATTTTCACCATAGGGTAGCCCCGGTATACTTTGTGTATAGACATGCATGCCAGTCGGGTTTAGAAGAATACGAAAAAACTCGGGTTTGTAAAATGCCGGGACCAATATCCACCAGTCGCGCCCGTTGGCATGCCTGACTGCTGTGAGACCACCTGTGTAAAGTGTATCCCTAATCAATCGTTGATTTTTTAAAAGGACATCCCCTTTCCCGTTGTTTAACGTCATGTCTACTACACTATACATCAGGCCGGGCACAAGCGGGTTTGGTTCTAACCCCAGATCGTTAAGGTCCAAAGCTTCATGAAAAATGATGTATTGATTTGGATTATCGGGTTTTGGCAGAACAAGTACTCCTTGCGGAATCACATTACCATACCACCCGGAGTTAAGCATGTTAAAAGCATCGCCGAGGCTCAGGGAGTCTCCATTTGGCATAACCTGGTTGCTTGAATCACATACACTCCAGCCATTCGTGTAAAATAACAACTTCCCGCTTGGTTCACAAATACTGCCATTTGTATAAAAAGTATTAATTGAAGTGTATGCTGAAGAAAGTTGAACAGCATTAGTAGTAAAATCTAAAAGGGTACGGGTGGTGGGAGCATATATATTTCCCAAGCTCCATATATTGTCGCGTTTTGCATCCAGAACAACTTGTGAATATCCTAAACAAGGGATAAAAAATATTAGGAATATGATTTTTTTCATAATTCGAAAATAAAATCCAGGATACCTGAAAGCGATTCGGATGATCTCTTTCAGGTACCCCGGATAAAAGTAAGAAATTATTTTATGATAAACAGTTTGCCCAGGCTGATAATTTTTGAGTCTGTGTACACCTGTACATAATAGGATCCATTGGGCAGATTGCTGAGTTGGATTGTTTCGGATAATTTATTTAAGTCAACCCGCTGATATTGAACACATTGCCCAAGATTATTCATGATTTTACATTCGGCTTTTTCCTCGGATGACAGATTCCATTGCAAATGGATTGTTCCTGTGGAAGGATTTGGATAGAAGGTAAAACTGTTTTCGCTTATTGTCTTCTGGGCTGCACTTTGTGATTTAACCAGACCTTCTGCTAGACAGATCTGCTTATCATCAAACAAGGTATCGCTAACCAGGCTGTACAGTGCTCTAGCGGCATATACTGCTTTTCCTCCGGACAGCGTACACTGAGAGGCAATATCCAAAAGTTCTTCTTCTTGAGTCTGTGTAAAGGAAACTTTTCCTTTTGCGATGCTCTGCAAATAGATTTCATTTACCTTTTTTTCATTGGCTTCAAGAATGCTGGTTTCCGGGAGAAGGCCAATTTCAATCTCAAGCAATTCACTTTGGTTTTCAATGGATTGGCGATATCCATTCAGAGCAGCTTCTGCATAAAGGGCTGTTTGACGGAAGGATGCGGATAAAGTCTGGTAAATCCCGGAAAGTTGGATGCTGTCCGGGGAAGACATCGGTAGGTGCAGGAGGCTGTCCACAATCATCAGTGAGTCTTTGTAAATTGCCATTTGTGTTTTTAAAGTATTCAGGTAGTCCAGGGTAACCGGTGAAAGCCTGAATGATGTTTTTAGTTCACGACTACTTTCATTAAATGAATTAATGGGATGATTTATGAGCGAGTCTGCGAATGTCGTCATAATTGAATTACTGGATAAAAGAGTACTGTCATTCGATAGTTTTGCAAGCAGAATGCCGGCATCATTCCATTGGTGTTCATCATTAAAATCCAGATAGCTAAGCCCGTCAGTAGCAACAATAGTATCCACTGCATTGAGATTCATTGTTTCATCCACAGTTCCTTCTCCATAACCATGCCCGCAATAAAGAATTGCTCCTGGTCCAAGTGTAGAAATAAACCAATAATTAAGTGGGTCAACCTGTGGCAAGGGATTCATTTCGGGTGGAATTGTGTTCACATCATATCGTGAAAGTGATACAAAAAGAGGATCTTGAGATTCATGTTTTGCTTTAAGGAGATTGTAACTTCCAAGCCATTTATTGCATTTAAAGGGTTGAGTACCAGTCACAGCGTTTTTATTGTAATAGAGTCCGATGGTATGGTTATTAAAAGTATTTGTAAGAATATTGGAAGGGTTGCAATTTTCATAAAAGGCGGCACCTGCCATTAAATCGGTAAAGTAGTTGCATTGATACATGGAACTGGTAGTGCTTTCAACTGTAAGACCCTGTGGTTTGTAATCAGCGAGGTTGCCAACAGTGGGATCAATACCAATAATTGTATCTTCACGTACAATATTTTCCAGGCATTTGATAAGTTGTATCCCGCTTTGGTTTACATCCGGCTGATTCAAATAGATGAAATTATTCAGAATTTCTGTACCATAGGCCGTAGTACTTGATATGCCAAATGTTCCGTTTTCAACAATAAGCTGATTATGTTGGATTCTTTCAAAACTGGGTGTCGTGATTGGATTAAGTCCTTCATTAATAAGAATACACGCATTGGTTCTCCCGCTTGGAGCTCCATCCAAAACGATTGTGTTTTTCTCAACAAGCATTTCTCTGACAGGGTCATTGAAAAAGAGTTTTATTCCGTAATCCGAAGCATGTATTGTGTTTTCAATCAGGTTTGTAACAAGACCATTGTTTAAGTTTGCCCGGATACCAATTTTCATATTTTCCATAAAATTTTTCCGGATGTAGGTTTCGGTAGAGGTTACTTCAATACCTTCCCTGCAATTCTCGAAGTCAGGGAGAATAGGATCATTTCTTCCTGATTTATCCAGATAGGATAATGGTCCGCTGAAGATTCCATGTCCGGGGTTTTCGGGATCAGGATAAGTAGTATTGAAATTGTAAAAACGGGTGCAAAAGTCCGGAATGATCATCTGAACCCTTTCAGAGGCAAAAATGCCATTCTCCATATCATGAAAAACATTTAATTGATCAGTTCTTGGAAAGAACAGGGAAACACTATAGGCATAAATTCCGCTAAAGGCAGCCAAACCACTGAGAGGAGATGGAAACAGATAATTTGCAGATTGAAATTCATTTAAATTAAATTGAGTCCATTGTATGGACTGGCTGCTACAAATCGCGATGGCATTTGCATTATCGTCGAAGTGATTAAGGTTTAACTTAAATTTGATATCCGAGTGGTTGTCAACCTGAATTCCATTATATGCATCTCTGATGGTACAATTATACATTTCAATACTAGTGAGGTCATGGAGATAAATGGAGTACCACATCCAGAAATTCTCGCAACCTCTTACAATTGAATTGTTTAGCGTTAAGGTACGGGACTGGTTTACTTCCATGATAGCATCCGGCAACATGATTATTTCAGAGTTCGAAGGGAAAGCGTAATTCACATCAATCTTTAGGTTGCCCAGAACAGCAATTGTTGGGAGAAGTGTTGCCGGAGCAGCAGAAATGTTTATATTGTGAAGCAAGGTAGCAGGATTGGTAGTACAACAATCCTTAACATCTACAGTCGTTGTTTCAGTTGTTGTGTTTCCATTGTAGGTTATTTCACAATGCAGGGTGTGGGTGCCTGGTGTTTGAATACTTATATAAGTGGTGTACTGCCCTGTGGATGTCCATAAACTATTCTGTTCTGTCCATTGATAAGTAGCTCCTGGCCCACCAGCGGTGGTTGAGAGTTGTAAATCAGAGTATGCGCAGATTATGGGCTCACAAATGATGGCAGAAATGGCAGGATTGATCACTTCTACATCAACAGAGAAAGTGAGTACGGTATCTTTAATGTCATCGGTAACCGTGCAGAAATACGTGCCATCATTTGCTGTTGTTGCAAGAGGAATATTTGTTATTTTGCCTGTTGAAGAAAAATTATTCGGTCCTGCCCATTGGTACTGTATCCCACCTGTTGCCATAAGACAGAGTGTATCACCGCTGAGTACTGGAGAGTTACTTCGAATTCCACAATTTGGGTGGATTGATAGATTGCCGGGATTCTGAGCAAGTGAGTTAAAGGGTAAGTAAAAAACTGCTAATGCAAAAATCACCAGATAGTTTGCCATTTGGTTCATGAAATGTGTTTTTTTGAGTTGTGAATTCGCGGCCGGAGGCAGCATTTTTTGTTTTGTTTTCATAAATGATAGTTTGGATTTTGGGAAATAGAAATAACCGGGATGTAGGATACTCCCGGAATAATGGTATTGCAAAGCAGGATTACTCTCTCTCTCTCTCTCTCTCTACAAAAACAGCATATTCAGAGGATTGGGCCTTGGGAAGGCCGGAAATGAGGGGGCGATATAGGGATAAGTTAAGACTCATCGTGACGAATTTTTAATATTTAAATCATAACATATGACCGGATGCAATTTTAACTGCTCCAACCAATCACCCTAATACACCTTCCTTCTATCTCTGATGCAAGTATGCCTTAAAGCAAATGATTGAACAAACGAAAATTTTCTCTGGAATGGTTCAATCCTTACATCAATACAAATATAATCAAAATTAATGAAATGTCAAGTAAATAGCAGATAAATAATTGTAAATTAATATTGTAATATAAACAATGCTGATAATCAATTGGTTGTTACTAAAACCAAAGTTATTTTTTGGCAGAAGAACCCGTGTGATAGGCAGTGCCATTCACCATAAACCTATTGTTATCTATTGAATTCTATGAATCTATGAGTTGAAAAGAAAGGCTTGGAGCATACAAATCCTATTTCAGAACCAAACAAGGCTTTTTAATTCGAGAATTCAAAAAGGCAGGAATTCCAGAATGCGGGAATTGCTGTTTGACCAGGATGCCGAACAGGACACTTTCCAGGTCTCGTATGGTCATCAGTTAAGTAAGTTCAGTCCTGAAGACCTTGAAAGTCATGTCAGGAGCCCAATTACCAATTACTTTTCCCTTTTTCCTTTTTCCTTTTCCCTTTAAACCTGTTCAGCCCTGTCAGTCGTTTTAAACGCTGACTGGGTTCGTTTTGCGAGAGGGAGCATCTAAGCCGGGTTTGGGTACCTGTGTGAGTTCCAGTGCCGGTGTGAGGGGCGAAGAGAGGGAAAGTGTGTGGGGCGAAAACGCAAAAAAATTGTCGTACTTTTGTAAAAAATGGTGATGATTCCGTCTTCCGACCAGCACAAAAATTACAAATCAGGCTTGATCTACGCACTGATGTGTTACGGAGCATGGGGAGTGTTTCCGGCATACTGGCGATTGCTCCTCCATGTCCCGCCACAGCAGATTCTGGCACACCGGATCATCTGGTCGATGGTGTTTTTGCTGTTGATACTTGCCTGGCGCCGGCAGAAGCTGTTTATCACCTACCTTACTTCCTGGCGTACTGTAGGCATCCTGTTTGTTACGGCTTCATTGATCGGGGGCAACTGGTATACCTATATCTGGGCTGTTAACAACAATCATATCGTTGATTCGAGCCTGGGATACTATATCAATCCCATGGTGAACGTTCTGTTGGGCGTGATTTTCCTGAAAGAGCGACTGACCCGGATTCAGTTGGTGGCCGTTGCCTTTGCATTTGCGGGTGTTGCCTATCTCTCGTTTCATTATGGAAAGTTGCCTGTTATTTCGCTGGTTCTGGCCTTTTCCTTTGGGTTCTACGGACTGCTGCGTAAAAAGGCCAATCTGCAGTCGATGCCCGGACTGATGGTCGAGACGTTATTACTGGCTCCTGTCGCTTTGTGGTATCTCTGGCATGTAAACAGCATTGGAACCGGATCCTTCATGCATACAAACAGCCTGACAGATATACTGCTTGTACTCGGGGGTGTTGTAACAGCCCTGCCTTTGTTCTGGTTTGGGATTGCCGCTACCCGGCTTCCATTATCAACCCTGGGTTTTATACAATACATTGGCCCGACGATGCAGTTATTGCTCGGTGTTTTTATGTTTAAAGAAGCCTTTGATACAGCCTATGCCATCACGTTTGCGCTGGTATGGACAGGGTTGGGGATTTATACCTACAACCTGGTCCATACCATGAAAACAAGCAGAAAGAATTCGCAGGATTAATATTTATCCCAATTCTATTCCTTAATCAGTTTAATAGTCGAAGTCTTTTGATCTTGCAAAACAGTGATGAAATAAATTCCGTTTGCTGCATTACGAATGTCGATCATCTGATCAGGTTTAAAATCGGTGGAACTAAAAACTGTTGTTCCCAGAATATTTTTAACCGTCAGTTTTCCGCCGGAAGAGTTTAAATCAACACCCTTTAATTGAAACAGACCATTTGATGGATTCGGGCAGACCTGAATATGAAGGTTGTTTTTTAGTGAATTGACTGCAGTTGCAATAACAGTATGCGCCGGAGATGTTGCAGAGCCGGTACAACCCGTTAAATACGTATAAACCACCGAATAATTACCGCTTTGCGATACCGTCAGGGTCTGTCCGGTCTCACCGTTTAAAATTGTTCCGTTTAAATACCATTGAATAGCACCACTAAAATTCGGAGTTGCAGTCAGTGTATCTCCATTGGCTATAATTGCAGGAGTAGGAACACTGTCGGGTTGTTCGGTAAAATTTCCTAAATAAAAGCCCTTGTTTGGCGTTGCCGGATTGCAACTAAAAACAGGAATCGTAATACTTGAAAGCTTACCGCCAACATAAAATTTGTTGTTCATGGTGGCTGCCATGCTTAAGGCATCGGTTCCGGTTGGGTTTTGCAGAAAACCAAAAGCGTTGGTGTAATTTCCGTTGAAATCAAATTTGGCTATAAATGGCAGGCTGTTGGAATTGCCTATTACTGTAAACTGACCAAACTGAGCAGTCCCGGTTAATCCACCACCGATGAAAATACCACTGTTATCAGGTGCTTTCTGCATGCACCATGCATATGCGGTGTTCGTACATGGCAATGCTTTGGCCCAGATCCCATTGCCGGCAGAATCCAGTTTAATAATACCGCCTTCTCCCGTGAAATAATTATTGGGATTGGTAATCGTATCATTGCCGATAATCATTTCCTGATTAACCTGCACTGCAGCATAGATTGCATCGGCAGAATCAATTGCAAGAGGTATAAAATTGTTATCAGGGTCGCGGACATTGCTGGCATATTTTATCCAGTGGAGATTTAAGTCGCTGTCGCACCGAAGGAGTAAAACAGGAATTGTTAAAAAGGGATTACCCGTATTGATCAGGGTATCAGTGCCATAGGCAACTGTACCATACGAAATTGCTGCAAACAGGAGATCGCCATTGGAAAAGACTTCTGATCCCTTAAAAAACAAACTATTGTATGCTGTGCCCGATGAATAATAGCTGGCACTTAACTGATTGATGAGCACAGCACTGGTATCCATTTTTCCGATCGACAAATTCCCTGATTGAAAGTAAATATATCCATTACTGTACTTTAGCATACATCCATTACCATTGCTTGCGAATCCGGTATTGTGTTTCCAGACGAAATTTCCCATGCTGTCAAGTTTAATCAGTTGATTGGTATTCGCGACTGCGGCAATAGTATCGTTATTGACAATAATCGAACTAACCCCGTTAGGTTGTCCAAGCACATATAGATTACCATGATCATCAGTTTCAATATTGAATGGAGTAAAGGCTCCACCATTAGGAGCACCTATCCGGTTCATAAACAATAAGTTGCCGTTGGAGTTGAATTTGTAAATAAAGGTAGTCGTACTGGAGAATTTTTGCAGGGTATCACCCTGACATTGCTGGGCACCATTGGCATGGTCCATCGTATAAACATTACCTGAGGGGTCGCAGGCAATGTCGATTGCTCCGACAAATGAATTTGCAACACCAACATAGCCGCCACTGGTTGCCCATTCGAAGCGTTGGGCAAATAATGCCTGAACTGCCATGAAGGATAATAAAAACAGTATTATTTTTTTCATTCTATAAATAGTGTTAGAAATTAATAAGGATTCCCGGCATTTCGATTTGCCGTTACGTTTTTTATCCGAAATAGGGACGTGGATAAAAATTTCGTTGGACAACACGTTAGGCTGAAAATCAGAAAACTATGGTATAGAACACCAAGCCGGATGGATTGTTTCTGTTTGAGTGATTATAGCAGGTTATGGAATGCGCAGATGCAACGCAGATATTAAACGAATGACGCGTTTATACTGCAAATTTGCCGCTCCAAAGTAAGGATATTAATGTGCTAAGGTGATCAAATGCTATTTAGTCCACAAGCTGCTGAGGTTGTAGTTGAGGGTGATGGCAATGCTCAGATAATCTCCATTGCTGTGTGCATAGGCATTCGTAACATGTCCGTTGTTTTGAGTTATCTGATATTCAATCTGAGAGACTTTTGTAAATCCATTTAGATAACTAAAATTTATGATCAGATGAATGTTTCTTGTAACTATATAGTCAAAACCAAGTCCGGTTTCAAGCAGAAGGAAATGTTTTCTGAGATTAACATCTTCAATATAACTAACTTTAACGGAGTTGCTGTTTGTGCTGCTAAAACCAGAGCTGCCATACCCAAGTCCATAACCATAATCACTGTTGATGGCATAATTTAGTCCAACTATAGGTACAATAAATAATTTATTTTTACTAATATTAAGT
>CAYLTH010000106.1:0-11190 GCA_964386485.1 uncultured Bacteroidales bacterium
ACGCACACAGAAGCGGAGACCGGATCTGTATCAGAAATACACCGGATAAAAGATGGTTTAGGCTTGCAAATGTGCAAATGTGCAAATGTGTAAATGTGCAAATATGCAGATTATCATGTGCAAATGTGCAATTCTGCACCTGTGCGAGTGTGCAGGATATTATGTGTAAGTGATTGTTATTGAAAGACAAGAATAATTCCGAAAAAATCAGACACGGATCCAATTTTGCTTATTCTTCAGAATCAGATACTTCAGATTAAGAAAATGCTAGGAAAGATTATTTCAACATGTCTTAAGAACATGAAAAAACCAACAGAATAGATTTCTTTCATTCAGCAATATTTGCATATTCATTTGCACATATGCAAACGTGCACATCCGCACATCTGCACATCCTCATTTGCAGATTTAAAAACCAAACCACCTGATTCAATTTGCAATCTGAATGATCTGTAAAAGAAGAAAATTTGCAGGTTATTGTGTGCAAATGTGCAGATTTGCAGATGTGCGTATGTGCAGGATATTTATGCAAGTTAAACGCTGGTACAAATTAAAAATGTCTCAAAATTTCGACAAATCTGAGCTCTTCCCTGTTTGGAGGAAAGTTTGTTCCGATGAACAAAGTGAATCGGGAGGTTGGGGATGGGGCTATAGCGAAATTGCCTCGAGGCTTGTGAGTGGCAACTCAGAAAATCTGTAAAATTCGCACACAATTATATTGAAATAGGCTTATTACAAACTACAGTGTGTTTTAGTACAATAAGAATTAATTAAATTGGAGGCAATGGAGCTTCAAGGATAAAATTACAGTTTGTCATTTTATCCTTTAGAGATTTTAATTTTATGAAATTATTGTATTTCCTGTAATAAATTAATTCTTCTTTCCCGATATGGGTATCATAAATCAAAAGGGTTTTTAAATTCTTCAAATTTGCAATTTCAAGTGGTAATTCTTCAATATTACCACCGATATCTAAATATTCCAATTTCGGAAATAATGTCAAAGACTTAGGATATTCTTTTGCAGAAATGGTTATTGTCAATTTAATAAGATTTTCTAAACCCATAATATCCTCTGGAACTTGTTTAATTGGACATATTAACCGCAATTCAGTTAGTGAATCACAAAAGAATAAATCACGCGGGAAAAAAAATGCACTTTTGTCGTAAATAAAAAGTTCCTTTAGATTTAATAATTTAGAAATACCGGCAAGATCTCTAATTGGGCAATCTATAATTTCTATAAATTCCAATGAATCCAGTAACGATAATTTTAAAAATGCATCATCCCAATTAATATTTGATTGATTTTTAAGAGTTAACCCCTTTAAATTTTTTAATTTACTTATTTCATTCGGCAGAGTAGTATATGATTTGCGAAAAATTATTAGTTGTTTAATATTTTTCCTATGCAGAATTGCTGTGTCAACGTTGTCGCAAAAACTATAATCATCATTATGATTACAACTAATAGAATCAGAATAATTATTGGATTTTGACATTGAATCACGCTTTTCTTGATCATTGCACCCAATAATTATTGTAAATAAAACTATTGCTATTCCGAATCTCATATTTAAAACTATTAAAGTAATGTGCTTGGATCTGGTGAAACTACAATATTCCCTGTCCCTTCATTTCCAGCTTCAACCTCAGCAATACTTGGTGTATTTACAGATGCTGTTTTATAACTCCCTACACTTCATTATCATTTTCATTTCCGTTAAAACCGAACCTGTAACTATCGGAAGAATAAGACCGCCCTGGCATTAACATGCCGCCGGGGTAATAATCCTGAGCACTGAGCAGGTCGGCGTGGTAGTAGTTGATGAGGGTTTTCATCAAGAGATTAGTTGAGCCATAAAGATACACATTTTCAAGAAAAACGATGTATTTGCATATCAATCTGCACATCCGCACATCCGCACATCTGCACATCTGCACATCCTCATTTGCAGATTTAAAAACCAACCACCTGATTCAATTTGCAATCTGAATGATCTGTAAATGAGGAAAATTTGCAGGTTTTTGTGTGCAAATGTGCAGATCTGTTGGTGTGCTGGTGTGGAGATTATTGTGTGCAGATTATAGAATCTATGTCTTTTTATTCAATTTCCTTTTATTCAATTTCTTTTTCTCGCGAGGTGGTGGTAAAAAGTTCTCCCCGGTAACAACTTTTTTCCCGGTTTGGGCCTCTAATTTTAAGCGGGCATCTTTGGCAATCTTTCCTCCTTTTTTACCCGCCTTAGCATTTTCCTGTAATCCTTTTGCTTCCACCGTCTCAGCAATTTGTCTGGTTGAAAGTTCTGCCAATGCAGTAAAAATCAATTCTGCTTCACTCATGTGATCTCTCAGATTTTGAGATTTTAGACCCTTAATTTCCTTATGTTTTTTGACACTTATACCTGTCCATTCCTGATGGATGATATTCGTTAGCATAGCAAACTCATCCTGTTTTTGCACACCGCTTTCTTTCCAATAATCAGTGAGTTTATTACGGGTTTCCTGCCCGGTCATCCTTTGCTGAATCCATTTTTCGCTTCTGCCCAGTTTTTGCCAGTTTTCCCTTGCACGGTCAATACTTTGGCCCGGGTCAGCTATTTCCTGCATTCGCTCATAACCCACTTTCGCCAGCCATTGTTTAAAGGGTTCTGCTTTGGGTGATGGAATTGATTGAATAAGCCGTAACAAGGTTTCGGTATCTGCTACATCGGTTTCTCTCAGTTTGCCATCTGATGCTTCCATTTTCAAACGTACGATTTTTTCGTACGCTTCACTGCCTTCCTTTGTCAGTTTTGTCTTCAAATCGCTCCAGTAGCGTTTAGGTACGCTGCTTTCCGTTAAAATTTCTATCACATCAATAACACTGAAATACCATATTTCTTTATCATTATCATAATAGCTTCGTACTTTTTTTTGCTCAAATAGTTTTATGTTTTTCATCCAGAAGTTGGTTTATTTTTTTATTTCAGTGATGGACAAGACTCATTTCCTCCGAGTAAAACCATGTTCAAATTTAACAATTTTTCTATCTTAATCTGATACGGAGAATTTAAAATTTAGCGACAAAAGCACTCATCCCCCGGTTATTACTGAAGAGGTTCCTCGCTTTCGCTCGGAATGACAGACCACTCCGGATCACAGAGGATTCATTACTTGTTTGCATATCAATCTACACATCCGCACATCGGCACATTTGCACATCTGCACATCCTCATTTGCAGATTTAAAAACCAACCACCTGATTCAATTTGCAATCTGAATGATCTGTAAATGAGGAAAATGTGCAAGTTTTTGTGTGCAAATGTGCAAATGTGCAGATGTGCTTGTGTGCTGATGTGCAGGATATTTATGCAAGTTAAAGCACAAGATAGTTTTAGTCGAATCTTATTGAACAATCGCGCATTTTTCGGGTTTTTAATAAAAGATCTGATCCATGTATCACATACGGACTTTATTTTCATTTTTTATTATAATTGCTGTTTTGATTTTGGCATCCTGCAAGCATGATCCGATTGCACCCTTACCCAGTTTGATATCCGGGTAAGTGCCGGTATGCCAAATAATTAAGAACATTTTAACACTATCAAAATGAGTAAAACAATAAAAATACTGGTCGGATTAGCCATCGTTGGAATCCTGACTGCTGTGTATGTCTGGTTTTTTGTGTATAATAAACCACATATGGATGTTGCCCATGCCAAGGCTGATTTTAGTCTTCCTGCCGGGCAACTGTATTCTGAATTTAAACAGGATAAAGACGCGAATTCTATAAAATACAATGGTAAGGTATTGGAAATCAGCGGACAACTTAGCAAAATAGAAGAGGCTGATACGCTGATGACTGCCGTGTTTGTATTTGAACAGGGTATGTTTGGTGATCAGGGTGTACGCTGCGCCTTGTTACCGGATCAGTTTGAAAAAGCCAAAAGCATAGTTGCAGGAACACCCATTTCCGTAAAGGGATATTGCACCGGGTATAACGACACGGATGTAATTCTGGAGAAGGTTTCATTTGTGGAACAATAATTGATACCCCTGTTTAAGTGTGCTAAAAAATCAGCCATTTTGTCCTAATTAATTAATTTATAGTGTTATGAAGACCAGATTAAGTATTATTGTACTGTTTACCCTGATAGCCGGAATGAGTTTCAGCCAGAAATATGTGACCAAAACCGGTTATATTCGTTTTTTCTCTACCACTCCAGCCGAGGATATTGAAGGCCGGAATAAGCAGGTAAATTCTGCATTGGACAAAACCACCGGAGATTTCGTTTTTAAAGTCCTGATGAAAAGTTTTGAATTTGAAAAAGCCCTGATGCAGGAGCATTTCAATGAAAACTATGTGGAATCGGACAAATACCCGGATGCCATGTTTAAGGGAAAAGTCGCAAACATGAAGGATGTCAACTTTGATAAAGGCGGAGTCTATAAAGTGATTGTAGAAGGTGATTTAACAATTCATGGCGTAACCCGAAAAGTTAAACAGGAAGGCACCATAGAGGTTAAAGGAGATAAACTGATTGCCAAGGCAAAATTCTTCGTTAAACCGGCAGATTATGGAATTAAGATTCCAAAGGCCGTTATCAACAACATTTCCGAAAGCATTGAAGTGAATGTGGATGCCAGCCTGGATAAACTGAAATAATATGGAGTTGAAACGATTTATTGTTGTATTGACTGTCATGTGTGGTTTAAGCAGTCCGGCATTCAGTCAGGATCTGATGGATATGTTTGGAGGGGAACCCGAAACAACCGATTATACAACTGCAACATTTAAAACCACACGTGTGGTGAATGCACAAAGTGTTGAAAATCCGGCCAATGGAGTCTTGCTTTTTCTGATTTCGCATCGGTTCGGTCAATTGAATGACGGGCCGTATGAATTGTTTGGGCTGGATCAGTCGACCATTCGTCTGGGTCTGGAATATGGTGTAAACGACCGGCTTGCTATCGGAGCCGGGAGAAGTTCTTTGGAAAAGACCTTTGACGGATTTGTGAAATATAAGATTTTACGACAGAGTACAGGCAAAAAGAAAATGCCGGTATCTCTTTCTGCGTTTTCGAGCATTGCCGTGAATTCACTGAAATGGGCAAATCCGGAGCGCACGAATTACTTCTCTTCGCGATTGGCTTACACTTACCAATTGTTGCTCGCAAGAAAATTCTCAGGCCGTTTTTCAGCACAACTTATGCCTACTCTCATTCATAAGAACCTGGTTCCGCTGAACAGCGATAAAAATGACCTGTTTGCCATGGGAGCCGGAGCCCGTTTAAAGATTACAAACCGGACCACGCTCAATGCCGAGTATTTTTATCTTCTGCCTGATCAGACCAGTCTGGCTACCCGGAATTGTCTTTCGGTTGGGGTTGATATTGAAACCGGCGGGCATGTTTTCCAGCTCATGGTTACCAATGCAAAAGCGCAGTTTGAACGCGGATTTATCAGCGAAACACAGGGTGATTTTTTCAAAGGAGATATCTATTTTGGATTTAATATCAGCCGGGTTTTTACCCTGAAGAAACCGAAATCCTTTAAAGGTTAAGCTATTCAGGAGATCGTACCCAAGAGATCAAAAAACTCGGCTCCGGTAATCTTTACCTCGTAAAACTCGCCGATATTTAAAGGATTATCCGATTTAATAATGACTTCATTGTCGACTTCCGGTGAATCGATGGCTGTTCTACCATAATAAATCCCGTCTTCCAGGCGGTCGATAATCACTTTTTCGCTTTGTCCTATCTTAGCTTCATTCAGGTCGAGAGAAATTTCACTTTGAACCTGCATAATTTCATCGATGCGGGTTTTCTTATCTTCTTCACTCACAGGATCACCTAATCCAAAAGCAGGCGTTCCCTCTTCGGGTGAATAGGCAAAGATTCCAAGGCGTTCGAAGCGCTGTTCTTCAACAAATTTAACCAGATCCTGAAATTCCTTTTCGGTTTCACCCGGATATCCGGCAATCAGTGTGGTCCGGATCGCAATTCCGGGGACTTTTGTACGGATGGTGTCCAGCAACTTCATGGTCTGATCTTTAGACACCCCCCTGCGCATTGACTTCAGTATTTTTGAATCGATGTGCTGAAGCGGAATATCCATATAATTGCAGATATTGGGTCTTTCCCGGATCACATCCAGGATATCTGTCGGAAATGACAAGGGATATGCATAATGCAGGCGCAGCCATTCGAGGCCTTGCACCCGGCTCAGCTGGTCGAGCAGTTGAGCAAGATTGCGTTTACCATAGAGATCAAGTCCATAATAGGTGGTATCCTGGGAGATCAGGTTGATTTCCTTCACCCCGCCGGCAACAAGAATTGTGGCTTCTTCGATCAGTTCTTCGATGGGGCGCGAAAGATGTTTGCCGCGGATCCCGGGAATGGCACAAAAGGAGCATTCGCGGTCGCAGCCTTCTGCAATTTTCAGGTAGGCATAATGCGAAGGTGTAGTCAGGATGCGTTCGCCGGCCAGTTCTTTTTTGTAGTTAATGCCGATGGATTGTAAGAGTTCGGACTGTTCATCCACGCCAAATATGCCATCAATTCCGGGGAGTTCTTTCTTCAGGTCATCGCGATAACGCTGTGACAGACAACCCATTACAATAACCTTTTCAAAAACACCCTGTTTTTTGGCTTTTACCATGCGCAGGATGGTATCGATGGATTCTTCTTTCGCATCTCCGATAAACCCACAGGTATTTACGATGGCAATGTCGGCCTTTTCGGGGTCCTTTTCATGAAAGAGCTCAATACCGAATCGGTTGAGTTTCCCCATTAAGCGTTCGGAATCCACAAGGTTCTTGGCACAGCCGAGGGTTGTGATATAAATTTTCTTTGGGAGGGATTTGGTCTTCAAATTTAAAAGAGGCTATCGACGAATTCGTATTTATTGAATAACTGCAAGTCGGTCATTTTTTCACCGATTCCGATATATTTGACCGGAATTTTAAACTGATCCGAGATTCCGATTACGACACCACCTTTAGCTGTACCATCTAACTTAGTGATTGCCAAAGCATTTACTTCAGTAGCGGATGTAAACTGTTTGGCTTGTTCGAAGGCGTTTTGTCCGGTGGAACCGTCGAGTACCAGCAGAATTTCATGGGGTGCATCTGGAATAAGTTTTTGCATGACTCTCCTGATTTTGGAGAGTTCATTCATGAGGCCGAGTTTATTGTGCAAACGACCGGCCGTATCGATGATGACAACGTCGGAATTGCGGCTGATGGCGGCACTCAGGGTATCGTAGGCAACAGAAGCCGGATCAGCGCCGGGATTCTGGGTAATGATGGGTACACCGGCACGTTCTGCCCAGATCACCAGCTGATCGATTGCTGCAGCCCGGAAGGTATCGGCAGCACCCAGGACAACCTGCATGCCAGCTTTTTTAAACTGGTAAGCCAGTTTTCCGATGGTGGTGGTTTTTCCAACGCCATTAACGCCTACTACCATTATAACATAGGGTTTCCGATCGGGAGGAATAATGAAATCATCGGTAATGGTGAGTTCGTTTTCGGAGAGTAATTCGGCAATTTCTTCCTTTAGAATCCGGTTGAGCTGATCTGTCCCGACATATTTATCGCGGGAAACACGAGCCTGGATCCTTTCGATGATGCGCAAGGTGGTTTCAACACCAACATCTGAAGTAACCAGAATTTCTTCGAGGTTATCGAGGACTTCATCATCCACGGATGACTTGCCCATAATGGCTTTGCTCAGCCTGGAGAAAACACTTTCCTTGGTTTTGGCAAGTCCTTTATCGAGGTCTTCTTTTTTATCTTTTGAAAAAAAACTGAATAAACCCATGGTATGCTGATTTTATGTAACAAAAAAAAGCTTTTTCCGTGAGAAGAAAAAGCTTTTTCTTTGATAACCAATGTTATTCAATTATTTCTTAGCCAAAAAATCCTTAACCTGATCAATTGGCATAATGGTCGTTTTAAAGGTATAGGCACCAGTTTTGGGTGACCTTAGGGTACGGATTACTTTTGCATAATCTTTACCGGAAGTGGTTCTGAGGGTAGCAACTACTTTCTTAGCCATGGTATATCAATTATTTAATTTCTCTGTGAACGGTTTTTCTTTTGAGAATAGAGTTGTATTTCTTCAACTCCAGGCGTTCCGGGGTATTCTTTTTGTTCTTGGTGCTGATATAGCGTGAAGTACCCGGCACCCCACTGGTTTTGTGCTCTGTGCACTCAAGGATCACCTGAATTCTGGCGTCTTTTGATTTTTTGGCCATGATGAATGCTTTTAATTTTGGAGGTGCAAAAATAAGCATTTTTTCTTATTCATAACATGTTGAGAAAAAAATATTTTTAGTTTGCCCTTAGGGGAATGCAATGATTAACTTCGTTGCAGAGGAAAAAAGGATGATGTGGGAATCATATATTAAAGGTTTTTCGGCCTGGATCCGGCTGGAGCGTTCGCTTTCAGCCAATTCCAATATTGCGTATAAGCATGATATTGAGAAACTTACACAGTTTTTGGAAATCAAACAACTTAAACTGAGTCCGGGTGAAATTCAGCTTCATCATCTTCAGGAATTTGTACGCTGGGTTTCAGAACTGGGTATGGGAGCACGGTCTCAGGCCCGGATGATTTCGGGGATCCGCACCTTTTATAAGTATCTTTTAATCGAAAACCTCATCAATGTTAACCCGGCTGAACTGCTTGAATTGCCTAAAACCGGTCGAAAATTACCCGATACGCTCAGCCTGGAAGAGATAAACCGGATGATTTCGATGATTGATCTGAGCACTCCGGAAGGCGAACGCAACAAGGCAATGCTTGAAACGCTTTATAGTTGCGGCTTACGCGTAAGTGAACTTGTCGATTTGCACATTTCCAACCTGTATTTCCGCGAAGGGTATGTGAAGGTTAAAGGAAAAGGCGATAAAGAACGGCTGGTTCCGATTGGTTCAGTGGCCATGAAGCAGATAACGATTTACCTCAGCACAATCCGGAATCATGTAAAGATTGATAAATCGGCAGAAGACATTGTTTTTCTGAACAGACGAGGGAAAAAGCTGACTCGTGTTTTTGTTTTCTATTTAATAAAAGATCTGGCCGGGAAAGCCGGAATCCGGAAAAATATCAGTCCGCATACCTTTCGACACTCTTTTGCAACCCATCTTGTGGAGGGCGGAGCTGATTTACGGGCAGTACAGGAAATGCTTGGGCATGAGTCGATTACGACCACAGAAATCTATACACACCTGGATCGGGAATATCTGAGGAGCACGATCCTGCAGTTTCACCCGCGAGAAAACAGAACAAAATAATATGCTGATGTGGTAATTTGCTGATGTGCTGATGTGCTGATTATATTCAATCATGACACAGTATATCAGCACATTACCGCATTTTCACATTAGCACATCAGCACATCAGATTTCTTCGATTTCGCCTTTATCGTTTACCATCACACCCCAGTTTACAGAGGTGAGTTTTTCATTGTCGAAGAAAAAGTCGATCATGCCATCTTCATAGGTCAGGCGTCTTTCTCCCCATTCTTCCATTCCTTCATCGAGCATGGAATACCCCTGATCCTTCATCAGTTGGCGGATTTGTTCCTCGGTCATATCGAACACCCATTTTCCGAAAAGGGTAGCTCCTCTGTTATCGGTTTCAAAGCAGGAAATCACCTGCTTTTCAATCCCTTCGACGAAGGCTGTGACCCCTTTATCGTAAAAATTGAGGATCACAGTCGAAAATTCTTCTTCATCTTCCAGATTTTCAACATCTTCTGCCTCACCAAGGTATTCGACCAGTTGGTCCATCGGTTGTCCAAAACTGATTTCTCCGAGTCCTTGTTTGGGTTTGATCTCCAAAGTTAATTCTTTCATATTCTGTTATTTAGCTTTAAAATTCTGTTTAGGGATATGCAATATACAAAAATAAATACGGTTGTCAATATGTTTATTAAAATTCTTCTTATTTAAATGGGGAATCCGGTTCTTTGGCCATGTGGTTATAGACGAGTTTATCAACGAAAGCCGGAAAAAATTTATTCAGCAGAACAGTTAGTTTGCCTTGTGTAGTCAGAATCAGACTGCGTTTCCGTTTTTCGACCGCATTGAGTATCGCAACAGCAACAGTTTCGGCCGACATGAGCTTAGCCTCATCCAGCGGGGATTCTTTCTGGGCACTTCCATCCTTTGAGCGGGCCACATTCCGGATATTGGAAGCAGTAAATCCCGGACAAGCCAGTAAAACATGCAGATTTTTCTTACTGTTTTCGATGCGCAGGCAATCCAGGAAACCATGCATGGCGAATTTGGAGGCAGAATAGGCAGTGCGGCCCGGAAGACCTTTATATCCGGCAATCGATGAGACTCCGACAACAGATCCCTGTGAAGTCAAAAGCGATGGCAGGGCAAATTTTGTACAGTTTACTGTTCCCCAGAAATTTACATCCATCAGTTCATGCAGCACATTCAGGTCGACCTCTTCAAAGAGCGCCCGCATGCTGATGCCGGCATTGTTGATGAGGACATCAATGGTGCCGAACTTATCGAGCGTAGCCTGTATGAGGTTTTGGCAATCTGATACCTTGCTCACATCGGTAGCCAGCAATAAGCAGGAAATCCCCTGAAAGGCTTTATCCTGAATGATTTCCTCCAACAAATCTGTTCTGCGGGCCGTCAGCACAACTTTTGCCTGCCGGCGGGCAGCTTCGATGGCCAGTGCTTTTCCGATTCCGGAAGAAGCCCCGGTGATTATTACAACTTTGTCTTTTAGTCCGTTATTCATGGGGAATTTGCATCATCAAAGCAGGGAAATACTCATATTCATGTATTTAGTCAAAAAACAAGTGTCTGCTTTGATTTTCAAATGTAAATACAGCAATTGAAAACTCGGAAATTTTAAGACTTTTTAACAAAAAGGGGGTTGGGGTCGAAAGAGTGACGTGTGACGCGTGACGCGTGACGAGAGAGTTGATAATTGATAGTTAATAGTTTAGAGTTTATTGAACACCGGAACACCATATCACAGATTTCCCAGATACACTGCCAAATGCGAAAATTTACCAGCATACCAGTCTACCAGCATTCCAACCTGAACACCTGAACACCTGAACACCTGAACACCTGAACACCATATTGAATTTCAACCACTTATATCGAATTTCTAAGTTTTTTTCAATTTATTTGAAAATTTAAAAAAAATACCTTTACCTTTGCAGTC
>CAYLTH010000107.1:0-1498 GCA_964386485.1 uncultured Bacteroidales bacterium
TGAAAAGAACCGAGCAATATACACTCGACAAATCCAATGGTGTTGTAAAAGAATACCATATCAATGGTCAGTTATCACTCGAAGGCACGCTGAAAGATGATAAATACACAGGCATCGTTAAGGAATGGTTTGAGGATGGAACACTGCAGGAAGAAAACAATTACAATGAAAAGGGAAAACTAAACGGAATTACCAGGATTTATGCCAAAGACGGTCTGCTGTACATCAAACTGAATTACGAGAATGATGTAATGACTTCCTATACCTGTTATGATAAAAAAGGAAATGCTGTTACCGAGGGGAAAGTTTCTCAGGGGAAATTGCGCTATGTTCTGCATTATCCGGAAGGTGGTTTGAAAATGGAAGGCACTTTTGTTAAAGGTGTAAGGGATGGTAAGTGGTTGTTTTATAGCCGGTATGGTTACCTGGAACAGGAGGAAACCTATTCGGATGGTCAGCTGGAAGGACTCATGACTGAGTTTTTTCCGGATGGGAAACCGGATAAACTGATCGAATATAAAGAAGGTTCGCAAAATGGACCTTACAAAGAATTTTACCGGAACGGGAATGCATATTCAAAAGGGATTAACCAGAACGGAGCTGCAGCAGGCGAATGGATTTCCTATAATCCCGATACCAAAGTTCTGTATAACAATTACTTCCTTGAAGGAGATTATCATGGCTGGCAGGCCTATAATGATATATTCGGGAAAACATGGCACAAAGTGTATTACCATAAAGGAGCCATTTTTCGGGAACAATTTTTTGATACCCTGGGTGTAATGACACAGGATCTGCAAATGAAGGGGAATAGCGGCGTTTTACAATCCGAATGGCCTAATCATCAGACCCGTAGTAAAATCACGATTAAAAATGGCTCCATGAATGGGGATTTTCTGTGGTATTTTTTCAATGGGAATAAAGAAACGGTTGGACAGATGTTTAATGGAAAACGTACCGGCGAATGGAAACATTACTACATTTCCGGTGTTTTGAAGGAAACCGGAAACTATGAAAACGGACAAAAGACCGGCTTATGGATTGAGTATAATGAGTCCGGAGAAAAGATTTCTGAAATGAACTATGCCTACGATAAACCCGATGGGAAATATACAGGGTATCATGCAAACGGTAAACCAGAAAGCGAGGGATTTTATAAAAACGGGAAGGAAGAAGGTGAATTCCGTACCTATTCAAATGATGGTGATCTGGCCTATGTTACTTACTTTACAGAGGGCGCAATAAGTGCCTATAGTTATAATGGTGCTGATGGAAAACTGGTCCCCCTGATTCCGGTTCAAAAAGGGACTTTTGTACTGGAAGCGTTTTTTGCCAATGGGAAAAAATCAGTGACCGGGCGTTACGAAAATGGACTATATGTTGATAAGTGGACCTGGTACAGTAAAAGTGGCGCTGTTGAGGCTGAAAGTACATTTCTTTATGGCGGAAGAGATGGTGAACGGTATACTTACCATCCAAACGGGAAAGTCAAATTGCA
>CAYLTH010000107.1:1598-3536 GCA_964386485.1 uncultured Bacteroidales bacterium
TTTTTGCGCAGGAATTTGATAATCCCGCTGCTGAATTCGATTTTTACCGGAAAAAGTATCCTGATGATATTAATGTCATGCTGAATAACAGCCGTGAAGTGGAAATCCGCATGAAAGATGGTTTGCCCCGTATCTTCATTACTGATGTGGAAGAATACATCTGGCTTCAGCAAACTCCTTTTTCCGGAACAGATGAAATGGTGTATTTCAGTTCTTATACAAAGATTTCGGATGTGGAGGCCTATACGCTTGTTCCCGATGGAAAATCCTATAAAAAGATCTCTATTCGAAAATTTGATACAATTGATTACAGGGCACCCGGGATTTTTCATGATGATAGTCAGGCATTGAAATTCAATTTCTTAGGGGTAAAGGCAGGTGCCAAAACCTATGTAAAATCAACCATTGAATTGCTTGAGCCCCGTCTGATTACCACCTTTTTTGTTAACAGTCATGTGAATATTGAAAAATCTGAATTGACAGTTACTTATCCTCAATCCATGGAACTTGGATACAAACTGGTCAATCCGGTTGATCCTGCTATCCGCATTCTTGAACAAAAGAAAGGGAATAAGAACATATTGACGTTCACTGGAAACGCGCTCAAAAAGTTAAAATCCGATGATAATTCACCTGGATTCCGCTTTCAGGCTGCTCATATTTTCCTGTTTATCAAAACCTATGAACAGGATGGGAAAAGAGTTCCTCTGCTTGGAAATCTGGACGATCTTTACCGGTGGTATGGTGAATTGAACGGGGAACTGAAAGCTAAACCGGGACCGGCATTGTCGCGCGTGGTGGATTCATTGGTTGCGGGGTGTACCGATGAGACTTGCCGGATCCGCTCCATTTATTATTGGGTACAGGATCATATCGGATATATTGCCTTTGAAGACGGGCAGGGTGCGTTTAAACCCCGTCCTGCAGATACAGTGTTTATGCGTCGTTACGGAGACTGCAAGGATATGTCGGGTTTGCTGAGTATGATGCTCCGACATGCCGGTATCAAAGCCTATATGACCTGGATCGGAAGCACGGATTTGCCCTACAAATTCTCGGAATATCCCTTGCCTTCCACTGCCAATCACATGATAGTCACGGTGAAACAGGGAAATAAAAATATATTTCTCGATGCTACAATGCGCCCGGTTCCATTCGGAATTCCGTCTATTCACACCCAGGGCAAAGAGGCCCTGATCGGTATTGATGACAGTCGGTATGAAATAGCAGAAGTACCGGTTGTGCCGTATGACAAAAATGTAATTCAGGATTCAGTTCATATGTATATTGTTGATGATCAGTTAAGTGGAAAGGGCGTGTGTTATTTTTCCAATTACCTGAAGTATGATGTGGCTTCTTCTTTGATCGAGAAAAAAGATGAAAAATCAAAAACGGAATTTCTGAATTCTTATCTCACCAAAGGCAACAATAAGTTTGAAATCAAGCACTTTGATGTTGCCGGTATAGAACAGAAAGACAATGATATAAGCATTGGTTATGAGTATATTCTCCCGGCTTATCTCATGAAAATCGGGAACGAATATTTTGTAAACATGAATCTTGTACGCCTGAAAACGGACAAAACCATGCCAGATAACCGGAAAAGTCCGTATTCGCTGCGTTTTAACTGGATGGTTGATGAAACCATCATCCTTCATATCCCCGAAAACTATGAAGTATCTTCAATTCCGGAAAACAGCAGTTTCAGTTCCGGCTTATTCGGATTCAAGGTAAATTACACCAAAACCCCCGGCAGCGTAATCATGAAACATATTTATCAGGAGCAATTTCTCAACCTGATGCCCGAACATTTTGGCGAATGGAATAAAATGATTGAAGCCCTGAATCAATCCTATTCAAAGTCAGTCGTAATCAAAAAGAAGAATTAGCATGAAAAAATCAATTGTAATCCTTTTCCTGATCAGCGGTTATTTGCTG
>CAYLTH010000107.1:3636-11189 GCA_964386485.1 uncultured Bacteroidales bacterium
AAGAAAAACCTGGTGAATTATATCAGCGCTTCCCAATCCATTTACAATATGACGCATCAGGAAGTGGATAAATCGGTTACCAAGGTGATTAAGAAAATTATAAATGAGGCTGATATTGAGGATAATGATGATGTATATACCAAAGTAAAAAAACTGGAAGCCTTTATCAAATCGCAGATCCGGGGCATCGACCACACTCAGATTTCGGATGATATTTCTGATGTTTTCAAAAACAAGGCAGCCCGTACAGTTGGTATAATCCGGATGTTTTCGATGGTATTCGACCAACTCGGTATCGAATATGAAACCATCCTCACAACCAATCGGCACCAGACGCGCTTTGATGCCAAATTTGAAGCCTTCTGTTTTCTCGATGAATACCTGATGTATTTCCCGGCCATTGATCAGTATATTGCTCCGGATGCTCCTTTTTATCGTCTGGGGATAATCCCGAATGCCTTTATCTACAATAATGGTTTGTTTGTTAAGCCCTTTAAAATGGGGGATGTGAGTACAGGAATCGGGGAAATCAAGCGCATTCCGGAGAATGATCCGGCGAAGACCAAGCACAATACCTATGTTTCGCTCGATCTGAATTCTTCACTTACGAACCCGGAAATTACTTTCAAACAAGAGTATCTGGGATATTATGCTATGCTTTCACAGCCGTATTTTGATTTTATTGATGAGGAAAAGCAAAAAGAACTGGTGGATGAATTATTGAAAGGCATGTTGAAAACCGGGAAATTCACCGATGTGGTTGTTGAAAATAAGGGAATGCAGTTTATTCCGGATAAACCGCTGATTTTGAAAGCAAAAGTCACAGTCCCGGGTCTGATCGAAAATGCCGGAGCAAAATATTTGTTTAAGATTGGGGAACTGATCGGACCACAATCTGAGTTGTACAAAAAAAACACCCGGGAATTTGATATTGAAAACGATTTTAACAGGATCTATTTCCGGGAAATTGAATTTACCATTCCCGATGGATACAAAATCAGTAACCTCGATGCCCTGAATATGAATGTGGTTATGCCATCGGGTCAGAAGGCTACTTCAGGATTTGTTTCCAAAGTTGAAAACAAAGGAAAGAACACCTATGTGGTGGTTGTGGATGAATTCTATCACCAGATAGCCTATCCGAAGTCATTGTATGAGGAATACCGTAAAGTGATTAATGCAGCCGCCGATTTCAATAAAATTGTGTTGCTGATCGAGAAGCAGTAATATTTGTTAACCGATTAATCAGTGAACGACGATACATCAATTTTGCCGAACCCGCTGTCTGCCGGCTCCGGAACCCGGATAATTGCCAGAATACCCGTGGAATCAATAATCCGGGCATACCGTGAGCAGTTGAATGTGGATGTCAGCAAGTATTTTGAAGGACTGGAAACCCTGATTCAGGCTGAATGCGACCAAACGGGATATCGGTTTTTTATGCCCGACGAAACGGCAGGCGATGGAGCTTTTTATGAATCGCTGCAGCATTTCGAGTGGTATTATGTGCCATGGAAATGGGAGCATCGTCAGGCATTGAAGCATATTCGGAAGACCGACACTGTGCTTGAAATCGGATGTGGCCGGGGCGATTTTCTAAACAGGTTAAAGCTGGCTGGTCAGAAAGAGGTAATGGGTTTGGAGATGAATCAGGCTGCTGCCGCGTTTGCCCGGGATACCCATGGCTTAGCGGTTTTCTCCGGTTCATTGTCCGAATTTATGGGTTCGGAGAACAGACAGTTTGATGTTATCTGCACCTTTCAGGTATTGGAACACATTGCCGAAGCAGGAGCATTTCTCCGGCAGGCCCTGCAATTGCTCAAACCCGGTGGTGTACTCATCATCGGAGTGCCCAATTATGATGCAGTCATTGTGAAAGACGAGCCAAACAACATCCTCGATTATCCGCCTCACCACATGGGATGGTGGAATGCGCGTTCGCTTGAAAAATTGTGCAGAATATTTCCCCTTGAGCTGGTTTCTATTGAAAAAGAGACCATCCCCAAAGAGCGACTGTCCCGCTATTATTTCATCAGAATCAACAATTTACGAAAACGGTTTGGGGTTTTGGGCCGGATACTGGATAAGTTGATGTATCCGGTTTCAGTTCCCTTGCTTTCCCTTTTCCGTAAATGGATCCCCGGCCACACGATTCTGGCGGTTTACGGGAAGCGGTGATTTATTCGTATTCTTTAAGAATATCCTTTACTCCGTCCGGAGAAACACGACCGTAGACTTTTTCTCCGATGGTAACCACCGGAGCCAGCCCGCAGGCACCCACACAGCGCAGGCAACTGATGGAGAATTTTCCATCAGGGGTTGTTTCACCGATTTTAACATTCAGGATGCGTCTAAACTCATCGAGAACTTTTTCGGCTCCGCGGACATAACAAGCCGTCCCGAGGCAGATCGATATCGGATGTAGTCCTTTGGGCTGCATGGTGAAGAACGAATAGAATGTGACTACTCCGTAGACCTTCGCAACAGGTACATTGAGTTCTTTCGCGATGATTTCCTGCACTTCTGCCGGCAAATACCCGAAGATTCCCTGTGCTTTGTGTAAAACATTAATGAGCTCACTCGCTTCATTATTGAAGGCACTGCAAACTTCCTTGAGTTGCTCAACCTGCCTCGGTTTTAGCTGTAACTTTATATGTGACATGGCTTGTTTCCTCCTGAATTATTATTCTTCAATATTAACATCCCCGGTTTTATCAAAATAATGGGTATGCAAAAGATGGTGGGCTTTATCGCTCATCGGTTTCCCGAGAAATTCCTCATACAACTTAATAATGTATGGGTTTTCATGCGATTTACGCAGGGTTTTACTTGTATCCTCCTGATAAAGAGCCGACTGACGTGCTTTGATGATGTCCGAATCACCATGGTTGTAAGGCTGACCACCTCCACCAATACATCCGCCCGGACAGGCCATGATTTCGATGGCATGGTATTGTGAAGTACCGGCTTTGACTTCTTCGAGCAGTTTCCGGGCATTTCCCAAACCGTGTGCTATGCCGATATTGATTGGAATTCCTTTGAAATCAATGGTTGCAGACCGAACTCCGTCCAGACCCCTCAATTCTTCGAAATTGATTTTGTCGAGCGGATATCCGGTAAACAGTTCATGCGCAGTACGTACCGCGGCTTCAATAACGCCTCCGGTTGTTCCGAAAATTACAGCTGCACCGGTTGATTCTCCCATCGGATGATCGAAATCGTCATCCTCGAGCGAATTAAAGTCGATGTTAGCCTGTTTAATCAGGTGAGCTAGTTCACGTGTGGAAAGGGCGAAATCGACATCCGGATTCCCGTCAACACTGAATTCGGGGCGTGTACATTCGTATTTCTTGGCCAGACAGGGCATGATGGATACCACGACCAGGTCTTTGCGGTTTACTTTGATTTTGTCGGCAAAGTAAGTTTTGGCAATCGAACCGAACATTTGCTGCGGCGACTTGGCTGTTGATGGAATATCAAGCAGTTCAGGCCAGTTGTGTTCGATAAAATTCACCCAGCCGGGGCAGCAGGAAGTGAGTATGGGCAGTTTTACAGATGGATCGCCATTGAGATGTCGTGTCAGGCGGTCAAGCAGTTCAGTCCCCTCTTCCATGATCGTCAGGTCAGCGGCAAAATCGGTGTCGAATACGTAGTTAAATCCAAGTTGTCTGAGTGAGGCTACCATCTTCTTAGTGACAAGCGTACCAGCTTGTAGTCCGAATTCTTCTCCCAATGCTGCTCTTACGGCGGGTGCGGTTTGTACAATTACGGTTTTGGTGGGATCTGCCAGAGCTTTAATGACGTTTCGTGTGTGATCAACTTCTGTGAGTGCACCAGTAGGGCAAACGGACACGCATTGTCCGCAATATGTACAGACCGAGTGGTCAAGATTCATTTCAAATGCAGTGGCTACCACGCTCTGGAAACCACGGTTAACGGCCGAAAGTACGCCAACTGTCTGGAAATCATTACACATCATTTCGCACCGACGGCACATGATGCATTTATCCACATCCCGGATAATGGCCGGTGAGGTGTCTTTCCGGTAGGTTGATTTTTCTCCCTGGTAATGGATTTCGCGGATTCCAAGTTTAATAGCCATCGACTGCAATTCGCAGTTGCCCGATTTGGAGCATACCAGACAATCAAACGGATGATCCGATAAAATCAATTCCATGACAATCCGACGGGAATTCAAAACCCGGATAGAATGGGTATTGATCACCATTCCTTCGGTGCATTCAGTTACACAGGCCGGCGCAAGGTTGCGTCTGCCTTCTACTTCAACAACGCAAATACGGCAACCTCCGGGTTTATTTTCAATTTTCAGGTCGCCCATTTGAAAATAACAGAGGGATGGGATATCAATCCCTATTTGTTTGGCAGCATGCAAAATGGTTGTTCCTGTTGCAACGCTTACCGCTTTGTTATCTATGATTAAATTAATCTGTTCCATAATGTTTAATTTATTCTGTTCAGATGCTGAATTACCTGTTTGCACGAAAATCAGCGGATTTCAATGGCATTGAACTTACATTTTTCTACACAGGCACCGCATTTGATGCAGATTTCCTGATTGATAAAATGGGGTTGCTTGCGTTCCCCGGTGATGGCGTTAACCGGACAGTTGCGGGCACAGGCCATACAACCCACACAATCCTCCGCAATAATGATGTATTGCATTAAGGATTTGCAGTTTCCGGCACGACATTTTTTATCGACAACATGCTCGAGGTATTCATCCCAGAAGTTGTCCATGGTCGAAAGTACCGGATTTGGAGAGGTTTGCCCCAGTCCGCATAAGGATGTATCTTTAATTACCTGACCGAGATTGCGGAGATTTTCGAGATCTTCCATGGTACCCTGACCCTTGGTAATTTTTTCGAGGATTTCATAAAGGCGTTTATTCCCGATCCGGCAGGGTGAGCATTTTCCACAGGATTCTTCCACAGTAAATTCGAGGTAGAATTTCGCAATGGCAACCATGCAATCATCCTCATCCATTACAATCATACCGCCGGAACCCATCATGGAGCCACTGGCAATCAGGTTATCATAATCAATCGGCGTGTCGAGGTGAGTTTTGGTAAGGCAACCACCGCTCGGTCCACCGGTTTGTACGGCTTTAAATTCTTTGTTTTCGCGAATACCGCCGCCAATTTCATAAATAACGTCGCGCAGTGTTGTACCCATCGGTACTTCTATAAGTCCGACATTGTTAATCTTTCCGGCGAGAGCGAATACTTTTGTTCCGGTTGATTTCTCGGATCCAATCGATGCAAACCATTCCGGTCCTTTATTGATAATCGGCGGAATATTTGCAAAGGTTTCTACATTGTTCACATTTGTTGGCAGGTTTTTATACCCGGAAACAGAGGGGAAGGGGGGTTTAACGGTGGGTTCGCCACGCAGACCTTCCATCGAGTGGATCAAAGCAGTTTCTTCACCGCAAACAAATGCTCCTGCACCGTAGCGGAGTTCCATATCAAAATTGAATCCGGTACCCAGAATATCTTTTCCCAATAAACCATAGGCTCTGGCCTGTTTGATGGCAATGAGAAGACGTTCAATGGCCAAGGGATATTCGGCACGAATGTAAACAACACCAAATTCCGATCCAATACCATATCCGGCAATGGCCATGGCTTCGATAACCGAATGCGGATCTCCTTCCAGAATCGAACGATCCATAAAGGCACCGGGATCTCCCTCATCCGCATTGCAGACGATATATTTGGGGAAATTCTGGCTTTTACGGGTGATTTCCCATTTCAATCCGGTAGGAAATCCTCCGCCTCCGCGGCCGCGCAGACCCGACTTTTTCACCTGATCAATCACAGCATCCGGTGTCATTTCAGAGAGGCATTTACCCAGCGCCTGATAACCGTCGCGGGCAATGTATTCATCAATATTTTCAGGGTTAATGACACCACAATTCCGCAGGGCAATGCGCATCTGTTTTTTGTAGAATTCCATATGCTTGGAATCAGAAACAGACTCATGCGTTTTCGGATCCTTGAATAACAGATCCGTTACCTTGCGCCCTTTTATAATGTGCTCATTAATAATGCGTTCTGCATCATCCGGCTTCACTTCCACATAGAAGGTGTTGTCGGGCAGAATCTTCACGATGGGTCCCTTTTCACAAAAACCAAAACATCCTGTAATAATAACCTGAACATCATTTTCCAGGTTCTTTTCTGCGATTCCGGATTTAAACTTCTCAAAAACTTCACTGCTTTGAGATGCATGGCAACCCGTACCACCGCAGACCATAATATGCATTTTATACTTTCCCATTTCTTCAGGTCTTAATTATTCAATGGAAATAAATTTATTCGGAATGATTCCTTCAACCAATTCGTTGTTACGGATGTATTTTTCAATAATGGCATCCGCTTTTTTAATATCTACCCACCCAAAAATAACCGGTTCTTTGCCCGGAATAAGCACTTCAATTGTGGGTTCAGCATAGCAATAGCCCATGCAACCTGTCTGTGTAACCACAGCTTCGATGTTGCGTTTGTCAAATTCTTCGACCATATACTCCATTACTTCCCTGGCTCCGGAAGCGATACCACATGTTGCCATAGCAACCCTTACCTGGATCTTGGATTCGGAATGTTGGCTGTCATCCCGGAGTTTCATCTGCGAATACAGATTATCTCTCATTTTCTTCAAATCGGCCAATGAGGTGATCTTTGTCATTTTTTATACCTCCAATAATGTTTTTAGTTCAATATTATCGTGTAAATATGTTTAAATCAGTTTTTAACAGGAGGCTTTTCCGGCAAAGCTTTTCTGTTAAGCGCCAGAGGATCCATACCCGGGGTCTGGTATGGGTCTTCTTTTTTGGCTGTGAGTAGCTTTTGGATATTGTTGTAGAGCGAGTTGATGTTGATGACCCCGTTGATCTGGTTTAAAGGTTCAGCTACCGGACTTTTAACAGCAGCAATTTTTGCTGCGCAAGGTGTATTATAGAAAATGCCAATGTCGCCCGCGTCAATACCTGAAGATAGGAGTAGTTTGCGATAGAAGTAAGCCGAGATTTCCTGAGGTGTTTTGAAGGGTAGCAGATGAGAAAGGAGAGAAGGAAACCGGGCCTGAATGAGCCGGACAATGGCTGGACAGTACGTTGAATTAATTGAAAAGCAATAATCGAAATCAAGAGCCGGATCATTCACCCGGATCTGTTGAGCATTTAACGTTTCGATTACCTGAGTCAGCTTCACGTTCTATATTTTCTGCAAAAGTAATACAATGTGATATTCTAAACAAGAAATAATTGTGAAATTATTAACATTGTTAATTATTTCACAACAAAATAGTTATTTTCCACAATTTCAATAAGATAAGTAAATTTTTACCTCACCCCCGGCCCCTTATCCTCCTTTCATTGCGGGGGGCACCTCATCCCCAGCCCTTCTCCTCGAGGAGAAGGGAGTAGTTTTGTCGTTGTAGATAACTTATTCTCACCTTCCGCATTCTGGCACTATAACATTCCCGCACATTCATTTGGCATTCAGGACCAGCCTGAGCATCACCTCATCCCC
>CAYLTH010000108.1:0-7253 GCA_964386485.1 uncultured Bacteroidales bacterium
GCATTTGGGAAAGGTAACTCATCCCAGGCTTCTCCGCCTGCATATGGATTGTTGTTGCCCAGTCCAAGCTGAACATAATTGTATGGATACGGTGTTAGCCAGAAGGTATATTGAGTACCTGCATTGAGCATAGGTGCAGAAGCAACAGGGATATTCAGCGAAACCCAGCCGGTAGTTGAAATACTGTAACCGCCTGCACTGTAAATCGGAGTGCCGTTTTTGCCATTTCCTGCATAAACCTCCAGAAGGAAGGTTGGTGTACCAATTTTATCATAAACATATACTTCAATTTTAGTTAGTTTATCGCTGATCGTTGGTGTGAAAGATTGTCCAACACCTGTGTTCTGGTTTAAAATCCAGTTATTGAAAGATGGCTGTTGCTGATCGGCTACATTATTCATATAGGTTTTGAACATGCAGTCATACCCTGAATAAACCGATTGAACCAGCGGAGTTGCTGTTTGTCCGAAAGGAGGAACAGCATCTGCTATACAGGCAACAGTCTGGAAACCTGCAGGGGGAACAACAGGAGCCGTTACATGATCCATAGTGTAGGTGTAAGTCCAGGTGAATGGTAATCCTGAGCAATCAACATAGTTGTAGGTATAGGTTTTCGTACCTTCACAACCTGTCCAGGTACCGCCCATTATTGGTGAACCGGATACCGGAGTAAGAACATTACCGCAAACATCCTTTACTACAGGCAAAGCCGGAGCTACTGCTGCTGAACCACAGGAAACTGTGCTCGCTGTTGCTACAGGTCCGCCAAATTGTGCAGGTGCTGTAGTGCGGTCAATCGTATAGGTATAAATCCAGGTAAACGACAAGCCAGAACAATCCAGATAATTATAGGTATATGTTTTCGTTCCTTCGCAGGTCGGATCTGCACTAACTACCGGAGTTGGTGCATCTAGAACAACACCACAAACATCCTTTACAACAGGCAAAGCCGGAGCTACTGCTGCAGAGGCACATTCTACTGTACTGCTGACAGAAACAGGAGTACCGAATTGTGTTGGAGCTGTGATACGATCAATCGTGTAAACATATTTCCAGTTGGAAACCAATCCTGAACAATCAGTATAAGTATAATTGTAGGTTCGTGTTCCTTCACAAACAAGTGGTACAGGTGAATCAACGGTTGATACGAGAACTGCCGGAACGTTTAACCCGCAAACATCAGTAACTGTTGGAGGAACTGGTGTTGTAACATTGCTTAAACATTCAACAGAACTTCCACCATCAGCCGGCACAACCGGAGCTGTAACATGATCAATGGTGTAGGTGTAAGTCCATGCGAATGAAAGACCTGCACAATCCAGATAGTTGTAGGTATAGGTTTTTGTTCCTTCACAATTTGTATATGAACCGCCCATTACGGGAGATTCTGTAGTCGGACTGAGAATATTGCCACAAATATCCTTTACAACAGGCAGAGCCGGAGCTACTGCTGCTGAAGCACATTCTATTGTGCTGCTGGCAGAAACCGGTCCTCCAAATTGAGTTGGCGGAGTGGTATGATCGATCGTATAAATATATTTCCACGTAGAAACAAGTCCTGAACAATCGGTATAGGTGTAGGTATAGGTTCTTGTTCCTTCACAAGTTATTGTGGACGGATCATCGACCATGGAAACAAATACTGCAGGAACACTGGCTCCGCATACATCAACAATACCTGTTGGAGGATTCGGAGTAGTTGCACTTGTCAGACATTCAACAGAACTTCCACCATCAGCCGGCACAACCGGAGCTGTAACATGATCAATTGTGTAGGTATAAACCCAGTCGGTTGATTTACCCTGATAATCAGTATAGGTATAGGTGTAAATCTTTGATCCTTCACAATCGGAATAAGTAACGGTTACAACCGGACCACTTGGTGTAATCTGGGTTCCGCAATAATCAGTTACTACAGGAGGATTTGGAATCGTAATATCTGAAGCACACTCAACAGTTAATGCACCATTGGCAGGTACTACCGGAGCAGGATTATCAACCAGACCAACAACAACTGAAGTTGTGGCTGAACAACCATTGGCAGCAGTTACAGTAACATAATAGGTTCCGGCAAATAAATTTGCAGGATCTTCTACTATTGATCCATACGTGTCGGGGCCGGTCCATACAAAAGTATAAGGTTCGACTCCGCCAAGAGGGGTAAGATTGATGCTGCCGGTTGGAACCAGCGGACAATTTACGTCAATTTTGGTTGCCGATAAAGTAAGATCCGTACACGGGGCACAGGGAATATAGGGAATAAACCCTGGTAATCCGCCATCATTATCCGCACCGCTGGTTAACCATGGTATATAATTTACAGCTCCAAACGTTTTGGCAACAAGGGTTGGGCCATAGAAATTACAGCTACCATCAGCTATTGCAGCCATTTTATTGACGATACCAAATCCCATTGTGGTAAAACTGTTGTTGTTAATTGCTGCAGTTCCGATACCGGTGTTTTGTTCAATTAACACACCGATGGCGTCAGGAGGCGTTTTTGTACTATACAGTAAACTGATGTCATTGTTTAGTACAAGGGCCCCTGGAGTATTCCCTTCCAGTCCGATGCCATGTGCCCATAACCCATGCAGATTAGTTATAGTGTTGTGGTCAATTATTGGAGAAATGGCTTGTCCGATTGCATATG
Source organism: uncultured Bacteroidales bacterium (assembly GCA_964386485.1). Taxonomy (GTDB): domain Bacteria; phylum Bacteroidota; class Bacteroidia; order Bacteroidales; family CAIXZF01; genus CAIXZF01. The sequence continues at coordinate 2,651 of CAYLTH010000108.1, forward strand.
CTCCTGCATTCAAAAGGATACCATAAGCTCCTTTTCCTCCCTGAGTAGCTTCTTTTGCCCAGACATTGGCGACAATATTATGCTGGATTTTGAGGTTGGTGATATTGGTTATTGCATCTGACCAACCAGCACTAATCCCCGATCCGCTTCCATTATTGTAACTGCTGTTGATGTCACCAATACAGTTGTTCAGAATCTGAACATTATCCGTGTTCTGACTTCCCATTACAATTGCAATGGCATGTACCGGACCAATCGGACCCGTATTCCCAATATTGTGAATGTTGTTATTGATGATCTGAAGATTATTTCTGCCTGTCGAGGTCACAGCATAGTTTCCTAATGGATTTGTTATTTCGAACCCATCAAGGGTAACACCATCGGATGCAATGGTTACCGCTGCACCAGAAGCTGCAGTTATAACACTTTCTGCTCCTCTTGTATCGATACCACAGCGATTGCCGGCATTGGCACCTGATAATGTAAGATCTTTACTGATCACAATATTTTCATTGTAGTTCCCCGGTGCCACGGTAATGACATGGCCGTTAAGAGTTTGTTGCGCATCAATAGCTGCCTGAATGGTACAATAATCAAGATTTGAGTTAACATTCTTAACAGGCCTCAGTGGAACTGTCCAGGTAAAATTATTGAAAGTACTGGTATAAACAGGAGTTCCGTTCGGACCGGCATATTCGCATTCGGCCTCAACACCACTCCATGTAAATGTTGTACTTTGTCCGGATTTTCCGTTTAACAGGTTAAAATGTAAGGTAAATAAAACGGCATCAGGATCCAGTGTTACCGGATTTCCATAATAGCCCAGTCGGAACTTTCCGGAGAGACTTGTATTAACATCAGCCCCTGCAAGAGCAGGGTTGACCGTTACGCCCGGAGTCTGATAGGTAAAAAAGGTCTGATCAAAATTTAATACCAGGGATACTGCTCCAACATTTGTGAAATCAGATACCTTTACCTGTACATCATAAACACCACAGGCGGTGGGTACTGAGATACTGGTTACGGGTGATGGTGGAAGGCCACCGGTGCATGGACCAGTCGTGGATTTCTGGAATGGTATATATGTAACAGTTCCACTGATCTTTGTACCAACGACAGCAGGATCTGCTGTTCCGTACCAGTTGCAGGTAGCGGCTAAAGTGCCGGTCGCATCATTCTTTATAGCTTTGTTGGCATTGCCCGAAAGATTGTTGTTATTGACAACTATATCTTTTCCTGTAAGATTGTCTTGAACATAGATTCCATTATAACTTCCGGAAATAGTGTTGCCGCTAATTACAGCATCAATTACTGTGCCTAATCCCTGAATGATCATCCCACCTTCGTTGGCGTTTAATGTGGTATTGGCATTTGTAATTGTGTTGCCAAGTACATCAACATTGTTTAGGTTACTGGCAATATTCATACCTGAATGAGCAATGTTCGTAATTGTATTATTCTGGACCAAAATGTTGGAGGCAGAAGTAACGTAGCATACAAACTGGATACCTTCCCAACTACAGTTTGAAATTGTATTGTTCGTTATTGTTACATTGCTTGCACCTAGCCAAAAGCCCATGGCCGAACCATAGGTGCCGCCAGTAGTATATGAGGACACATTCTGTATTTTATTATCTGTAATTGTCCAGTTTGAGATAAAACCAGAAGTGTAGATAGCGTTACCAGTCAAGTTGTCAAATAAATTCTTTTCAATGGTAACATTGGCTGCGGGAGTCGTTCCTGATAAACCACCACCTGACATAATAGCTCCTTGCTGATTTAGATTTACTATCTTGAAGCCTTTCAGGATTATATTATTTGCAGCAATTCTAATTTGATTTCCTCCTGTAAGATCGATAACTGCTTCACCTGCCCGTGTGCCTCCGTTTGGAGAAATGGTTGCATTGGGTCCAAGAATGGTAACTGATTTGTTAACATCCAGCATTCCGGTGTAAGTTCCCGCCGCGACAATGATCACATCACCGGGGTTTGCCGCAGTGATGGCCGCCTGGATGGTAGGCTGATCTGCAGGAACATTGATGTTTGCAGCCAGGCCATAAAACGAACAAAGCATGATGATCACAACCATCAGTGCTTTTAATTGTAATAATTTTTTCATTTTTTTAAATTTTGAATTAATAATTTCTTCTTATTTTCTTGTTGGGAGAAAAAATCGCAGCCACCGCTTCCCACCCCGCAATGGCTGACCGGATTGTATATTGTTATTTGTTTATGAAGCATTGCCTGTTGTTCTGTAGTCATGTTCCTTTGCAATAATTTTCGGGAGTACCTGATCTATCAGTGTAGTGGGAATATCTTCCTGTTTAATAAAGGATACGGCTTTGCCCTTTTTGTCCCACATGGTAATGATGAGCCGGAGTTGCGGATACATCTTGTCGAGAAACTCTACGATCTCATTAAAACAGGGCGTTTTTTCCCGGCAACCCAATATTGCCAGATCCATTTTGTAGGTAGCAAGAAGAACAGTTACGCCTTCCAGTGTAAAAGCATGATAAATATTCAGCTGTCCCTCGTCAATAAGCTGTCTGGCTTCAAGGTCTTCCGACAACTCAAGGTTGATTGCGAGTATGTTCATAATTGCCTGTGTATATAGGGTTGTACCCCTAAGACAATTACTGTACCATTGTACTTAATAATCAGTAAATGAGATATATAGAGATTTCTCGGGATCTTGTTTTTGTGGAACGATGTCCGTTTCCGGACAGGCAGACATCAGTTTTCAATACAAAAGATGCTGGAATCGTGCAGGAGTGAGGGAAATCCGGTTTTGCTTATAAATGACCAAAACCGGACATGTGTCCGGTTTTGGAATATAGATGCAATATGAAACAGCTTAGTTTGTTTTGGAAAGTTTCCGAATCAGGGACTGTCTGGAAATGTTTAAATATTTGGAAGCCAGTGATTTATTATTTTTGGCTTTTTCCATGGCCATTTTAATTGTCAAACTTTCTACCTGATTTAAATCCAGGATGCTGTATGCCAAAGGATAAACATTGTGTTGGATTGGTATATCGGTATGGATTACAAAATCCTTTGCATGGATTACACCCCCTTCATTCAGGATAATAGCACGCTCGATCAGGTTTTTAAGTTCCCGTACATTTCCCGGAAAATGGTACCGTATCAGTTTGGCCATGGCCTGATCTTCGATCTTATATATTTTCCGACCCAGACTTTTGCTGAACAGATCAATAAAATGATGGGTCAGAACCGGGATATCTTCGGTTCTCTCCCGCAGTGGAGGAATAAAGATATTGATGGTATTCAACCGGTGATACAGATCGACCCTGAATTTCTTTTCATTGCAAAGTTCATTCAGATCCTGATTGGTTGCTGCGATAATCCGGGTATCTACCTGGATATCCTTATGAGACCCAAGCCGGGTTATTGTTTTCTGATCAAGAACCCGCAAAAATTTTGATTGTTGAGAAAAAGGAAGTGTGCTGATTTCATCCAGAAAGAGGGTTCCTTTGGCTGCAAGTTCAAAATATCCTGTCTGATTCTCAGTTGCTCCGGTAAATGAGCCCTTTTGATGTCCAAAAAATTCGCTTTCAAATAAAGTATCCGGAATGGCTGCACAATTTACTGCCTGAAAATACTGTTCCTTCCGTTTACTCAAACAATGAATGCCCCTGGCAACCAGTTCTTTTCCGGTTCCGCTTTCTCCAAAAATCAGAACTGAGGTATCATCGGTTTTGGCAACCTTTCCCATCATTTCCATGATATTTCTGATGGCCGGACTATCACCGATTAAGCGGCAACCCGTTGTACCCTTCAATTCATTTTTAAGCAAGTGGTTATTTCGTTCAGCCTCATTAAGCCGGTATAGCAGATCGGCATAGCGTTTTGTACGTAAAATGGCATTTTCAACATCCAGTATCCGGAATGGTTTGGTGAAAAAATCGGCTGCCCCCATGCGCATGGCATCAATTACAATGCCCATATCTCCATGTCCGGTTATGATAATTATTTCTGTATCCGGATTGATTTTTTTTGCTCTTTGAAGCACTTCCAGACCTCCCATATCAGGAAGGTGCAAATCAAGAAGCATGATATCGATCGGTTGATCCTCACAAATATTCAACCCAACACCCGGTGATGATGCTGTGTATGTATCATAACCGGAAGATTTCATAGCTTCTTCGAGACAATCCCGATACCCTTTTTCATCATCCAGTATCAGTATCCTTAATTTTTCCATAGAAATTTCCCCAAAATTATCTTTATGCTTTTTTGCTATTCAAAATCAGATGTTTTCGGATTTTGGAATCCTGATCATGACCCGGGTAAATTCTCCCTTCTGGCTCTCAAAATGAATATTCCCGTTCATCCCTGAAATAATTTTATAGCAAATAGGTAGTCCCAGACCCGTTCCCTTATCCGCCGGCTTCGATGTGTAAAAAGGATCAAATAATTTCCGGATTAATTTTTGAGGAATTCCTGTACCATTGTCAGTGAAATTAACCACCACATTTTCAGGTTCCTCAGATGTTGTGATATTTATTTCCTTTCTAAAATCACTGTACAGGCCTGATTCACTTTTTTCGTCCAGAGCATATCGTGCATTGGATAAAAGGTTGAG
>CAYLTH010000108.1:7353-11165 GCA_964386485.1 uncultured Bacteroidales bacterium
GGATTTCTGAAGCAGGACGATTTGCTGTGATTGCTGTTTCTGGATCTCCGATTTTATCCGTTTATTCAGGTTGCGGTTTATTTTCTCCAGTTCACTTTCAATGCGTTTGTATGGAGTGATATCAATAAAAACCCCTGAAATAAGCGTTGCTGTATTATTTTCATCCCTTGCTGTAATAATTCCTTTCGTTAATACGTGACACACCGAACCCTTTGGTTTTAGGATCCTGTATTCAGCAATTAACTCCTTCTTTTCACCTTTGATTACTTCGACTACGGATTCTGTCATCCCTTTCCTGTCGGCCGGATGTATGATATCTAAAAAACTGCTTAACGGGCAACTGAGGTTAAATTTCTTTTGGCCGAGTAAGGTGCGGATCTGCTCCGAGAATTCGACTATTCCTGTTTGACGGTTGTATTGCCAGGCTACACCGTTGGAAGAGTTGAGTGCAAGATTAAGTAACTGGTCGTTTTTAAGGAGTTTCTGCTGCGAAACAATAAAATCAGTAACCTCCTGCAACGTAATAATTGAATAAGATTCTTTTTTATCAATAGCTTTAAAAGGATGTTTACTGGCCTGCAGGTAACGTATTGTTTTGTTGCCCTTCCTGCAAAAACCAAGAATAACCGGACTTGTAACCTGATACAGATCAAGAAGTTGTTGACGGATTTCATCTAAAGGTATTGGAACTCCATTCCTGTCAAAAACATTGAAAAGACTGGGAATCCGATTGTTCCGAAAGGCTTTTATAAATGCATTGGTATCGGGAAACCCGGAAACCCTGGCAACTTCTGCATTGGCCAGGATGATTTTTTGATTACCATCAAGGATTACAATGCCCGTTGCAATTGTACTCAATAAATCATTAAAAATGGACAAACCTGGTTTCGACTTCAGTTCCGGATCGGAAATGTTTTTAGATTGTACCGGTAAATGGTTTTTCATAAATTACAAGTCGTTGACTGACACTTCTGAAATCAATTGAAAAATAGAATTGTATTTTAGAATTGATTTTATCTAGCATGTAAAAATATGGAATTTTTATCAACCAATTGTAAACTTAATGACATTTGTGTGTAGGATAAATGATTGATTTAGTGTAGGATTTATCTCACAAAACCGAACATCCGTTTTTTACAATAATTGATTTTCGATGCAGTATTTTGTCAGATCAGTATTGTTTTTAAGCCCCATCTTTTCCAAAAGACGGGTTCGGTAAGTACTCACTGTTTTATTTGAAATAAACAATTCATTCCCAATTTCCAGAAGGGATTTCCCATTCGCCAGTTTTAGCAATATTTCGAACTCCCGGTTCGAAAGAGCGTCATGGAGTTTTTGGTGTTTATCTTTTTTGAAATACAATGCAATTGCTTCTCCCAGCGATTGAGATATGTATTTTCCACCCGATGATATTTTCCTGATTGCCATCAATAACTCTTCCGATGCCGTATCTTTGGTCAGGTATCCGGATGCACCCAGCTGAAGTGCGCGTATCATATATTGTTCCTGCGAATGCATGCTCAGCATCAGCACATTTGTATCAGGCCAGTGGGTTTTTACAACTTGCAGAACTTCCAGACCGCTGATGCCGGGCAGGGTAATATCCAGGATAACGATATCGAAAGGCTTGTTTCTTAATATACTGATAACCTCCTCGCCTTCTCCGGCTTCTTCAATAAGGGAAATCCCTTCCATTTGCTGCAGGATGTTCCGGAGTCCTTCCCGAAGGATCTTATGATCGTCGCAAATCAGAATTTTCATTTTTACGGCTTTTATGTAAAGGAATACGAAGAATACAATCAGTGCCTCCCGTTTTTCCGCGTGTAATTTCCAGTATTCCGCCAATGGATGCAGCTCGTTCTTTCATTCCGATAATTCCGAACGATCTTCTTGATTTTTGCTGTAAATCACTGATTCCGATCCCATTATCATGTATGCGAAAAATAATATTCTCCGGGTTTTTATATAATTTGATACCCACCTCAGTAGCAGAGGAATGACGCGAAATATTGGTCAGCGATTCCTGCATTATCCTGAAAATGACCAGAGATGATTCATAAGAAATCGGAGTGTCGTAGTCTACATCTATCAAAAACTTAACATCATTTCGCAATGAAAAATCCCGGGTATACCATTCTATCGCATTCTCAATACCCAGATCATTTATGATATCCGGTCTCAGTTGCATGGTTAACCGCTGAACAGTCTGGATTGTTTCACTCACCATTTTCGAAACTCTGGTCATTTTTGATTTTGCATCTTCATTGGGGAGATACTGTTTGATAATTCCCAAATCAATGTTTATTGCTGTTAAGGCCTGTCCCAGATCATCATGCAGATCCCTCGAAATGGCCAGTCTTTCATCTTCCCTGATTTTCTCAATATGCTGTGTAAGTAAGCGCAACTGTTCAACCGAATTTTTTAATTCGGCCTCTGATTTCTTACGGTCAGTAAAATCATTCACAACTGTATACCGGTATTTTTTGTCCTTTATGTATATAATCTCTGTTGTTAAGATTACACACCGGATATCTCCGCTTTTTGTTATTAAATTGCATTCTGACCCGGAAACCCGGCCATTGGGATCTTCGGTTTTTTTCACCGAATTCCTGATTTCAGAGGTCATTATTCCCAACTCAAGTGCTGTTTTGCCAATGGCTTCCTCTGCAGTATACCCAAATAATGAGCAAAATGCATCATTGACTTCCAGATATCTCCCGGTATCAAGGTCAGTCAACACACAGGCAGACGGATTGATACAGAAAACTTTTTTAAACTTTTCTTCAGATAGAAGAAGGGCTGAAATGTCTTTTACTATTCCTATTATTGCCGGATTATTATCCCAATAACCCTTCGTAAATTTTGTCTCAACCGGAATGTGAATGCCATTTTTTGTAACAACAGATGCATTGAGCAATACATCTTGCTTCATCGCAATTTCGGCAATAATCTTTTTTATACAGTCGTGATGTTCTTTTGTAAAAATATTTAATACAGGTCTCCCGGATAAAAGGGCCTTACTGTAACCCAGTCGCATTGTCAGCGTTAAGTTTGTGTGAATAATTTGTCCGTTTTCATTCAGAATCAAGACTAAATCATCAGTTTGATTAAAAAAGGTTTCAAAATTCAACTGCGACTGCATCAGCAATTGTTCAGTCCTTTTTCTTTCGGTAATATCCTCAATCTGCGTAATAAAATATAAAGGAAGACCTTGATTTGTTTTGGCCAAGGAAACCGCCAGAAAACACCAGACAATATTTCCGTTTTTATGAAAATACCGTTTTTCCAGGGTATAGGATTCAATCGTTTCGTCCAGCATTTGTTTTATAAACCCAAGGCTGGAATCCAGGTCATCAGGGTGTGTAATTTCCTGAAAGGTCATTTGAAGCAATTCCTCTTCGGTATAGCCGAGAATCTGATTCAGATTTGGGTTAACCTGCAGCCATTGTCCGTCAATGGAAACCAATGCCATACCAATGGCAGAATACCGGAAAGCATTTCTGAATAGTTCATAGTTGTCATGATGAATATCAGCGGGATTTAAACCCGGGTTTCCGACAACAGATTTTTTAATTTCCTTTTTCACCATTATCAGGTCTGTTATATGGATTTCAAATCAAACATCTTGACAGTGATAATCATTGGTCCAAAAACACGCAACAGCATTTTGAATACCAGTTGTATTCATTCTAAAAATCAAAATTATGAATATAATTGACACAATTCGTTTTTTCCTTATTTATTGTAGGAAGGCCATACCTTTTTTAACGAAGGCATACTTTAAGCAAACGAAAGCGTTTTCAGGGTTCAAA
>CAYLTH010000109.1:0-11161 GCA_964386485.1 uncultured Bacteroidales bacterium
AAAATATCATCTTCCTTCACATTATCGCTGAAAAAATAATGGGCATTCAGCGTATACATCCAGTTTTTGCTTGTTTTATATCCAAACCCGCCTCCAACGGCCGAATTCGGGCCAAAGCGGTCGGCCAGGTCACCGGCCGGAATTTCATAGGAATAACTGGCATGAAAGATGCCACAGGAGTAGGCCGAATCGGGTAGTTTCTGCTGCGCCTGTATATTCCCGTACACAGTAAACGCAATCAGGAGGAGTAAGAGACGTTTCATAATCACATATAAACTCCAAAATTATCAAATATTGTTCAATAAAGACTAATTAGGTGGTTTATAAAGATATGAATACCTTTGCAAAAACTACAAAACGATCCCTATGAGAAAGATTCAAATGGTCGACCTTAAGTCCCAATACGAGAAAATCAAAACCGAAATTGATGCCGGCATTCAGGAAGTCATCCAGAATACCGCTTTTATCAATGGGCCTGCTGTAAGGAATTTTCAGACCGAACTCGAGAACTACCTTGGTATTAAGCATGTTATACCGTGCGCAAACGGAACCGATGCCCTACAATGTGCAATGATGGCGCTGGGTCTCGAACCCGGAGATGAGGTGATTACCACTTCATTTACCTTCATTGCCACGGCTGAAGTTATTGCGCTGTTGCGTCTTGCCCCGGTTGTTGTGGATGTGGATCCTGAAACCTTTAACATTGATCCTGAAGCCATCCGCAGAGCCATTACCCCGAAGACCAAAGCCATTGTCCCGGTACATCTTTTTGGTCAATGTGCTGATATGGATGCTATTATGGAAATTGCCAAGGAACATAATCTGCTTGTGATTGAAGATAATTGTCAGGCTATTGGTGCCGATTATATTCACAAAGACGGCAAAGTCGTCAAAGCCGGAACCATTGGTCATGTTGGCTGTACATCATTTTTCCCATCCAAGAACCTGGGTTGCTATGGTGATGGCGGTGCAATTTTTACCAATGATGATAAACTGGCCGAACAATTGCGTGTGGTAGTCAATCACGGCATGGTTGTAAGGTATTACCATGATTATATCGGGGTAAACAGTCGCCTCGACAGTATACAGGCAGCCGTATTGCGTGCTAAACTCCCCCATTTGGATGAATATGCTCAGGCTCGTCTGGCCGCTGCCGATTATTATGACAAGGCATTTGCCGGAAATCCGAAATTAAAAACACCGGTCCGCAGTGCATTTTCAACCCATGTCTTCCATCAGTATACCCTGGTAACATCCGGTTTCGATCGCAATGAACTGCAAAAATTCCTGGCTGATCGCGACATTCCGGCCATGATTTACTATCCGGTTCCGCTCCATATGCAGAAAGCCTATCTGGATCCGCGCTACAAAGAAGGTGATTTCCCGGTAACCGAAAAGCTGTGCCAGACTGTAATCAGTTTGCCCATGCATACCGAACTGGATGAGGAACAATTACACCATATTACTTCCTCTATTCTCGAATTTGTTAACCGTTAATTTCTGATACATATGGATACTGAATTCTCTGCCCACCCTACTGCCGTGGTTGATCCGGGTTGTAAAATCGGGAAAGGAACCAAAATATGGCATTTCTCCCACATTATGAGTGATTGTGTGCTGGGCGAAAACTGTAATATTGGTCAGAATGTAGTTGTTTCGCCGGGTGTTGTTCTTGGCAACAACGTGAAAGTGCAGAACAATGTGTCCATTTATACCGGGGTTATCTGCGAAGACGATGTTTTTCTCGGACCCAGCATGGTTTTTACCAATGTGAGCAATCCGCGTTCGGGTGTAAACCGCCGCGGACAATATGAGACTACCACAGTTCGCTACGGAGCCAGCATCGGAGCCAACGCTACAATAGTGTGTGGCAATGAAATCGGCCGGTTTGCCTTTATCGGAGCCGGTGCTGTGGTTACCAAAGAAGTGAAACCCTATGCGCTGGTGGTTGGTAATCCTGCAAAACAACTTGGCTGGATGAGCGAATTTGGCCACCGGCTTGTGTTTGACGACGAAAACATGGCTGTTTGTCCCGAAAGTGGTGAACACTATCGCCTTGAAAACGGTTGTGTTACTAAAATCAGTATTAAATAAAAGATTTATGACGAATACTCCCTTGCGATTCGCATTAATCGGTTCGGCCGGTTACATCGCACCGAGGCATATGAAAGCAATTGCCGATACAGGCAATATCCTGGCAGCTACCCTCGATAAAAACGATAATGTCGGTGTTATCGACAGCTATTTCCCTTATGCTGATTTCTTCCTCGAATCCGAACGTTTCGACCGCCATTTGGATAGACTTCGCCGAAATGAGGAAACCCGAATTGATTATGTGAGCATTTGTTCACCCAATTACCTGCACGATGCTCATATTCGTCTGGCACTGCGTAATCAATGCCATGCCATCTGTGAGAAACCTATTGTATTGAATCCCTGGAATATCGATGCCCTGCAGGTTATAGAAAATGAAACCGGACGCAAGGTCTATAACATCCTGCAGTTACGCCATCACCCTTCCATTATAAAATTAAAGGAAGAAATTCAAAACGGCCCGAAAGATACAATGTATGATATTGATCTGACGTATATTACAAGCCGTGGACCCTGGTATTATGTTTCCTGGAAAGGTGATCTCAGCAAATCCGGCGGCATTGCCACCAATATCGGCGTTCACTTTTTTGATATGCTGATGTGGATTTTTGGAGAACCCACCGAAAACATACTCCATCATTATACACCCGAAAGTGCAGCTGGTTTTCTGATGTTAAAAAACGCCCGTGTACGCTGGTTTCTCAGCATTAACGACCATAACCTGCCACAACAGGCCAAAGAAAAAGGCCAGCGGACGTATCGAAGTATTACTGTAAACGGATCGGAAATAGAATTTTCGGGCGGATTTACCGACTTACACACATTAACCTACCAGTCGATCCTGAGCGGCCATGGATTTGGTTTGCATGATGCCCGGCCAAGCATTGAAACCGTATATACCATTCGCAATTCCGAAATAACAGGGCGGATTGGCGATTACCACCCCTTTCTCAAGAACTTAAACGAATAAAACAGATATCATGAATTTATACCAGCAGATTGTCAACAAACAAAACAAAGTATCCCTGATCGGACTGGGATATGTCGGACTCCCCATTGCACTCGAATTTGCCAGACAGGTGCCTGTTATTGGTTTTGACATCAAAGAAGACCGGGTCGAAATGATGAAAAACGGCATCGATCCAAGTTGTGAACTGCCGAAAGAGGCCTTTGAAGGATGTGATATTATTTTCACGGCTAAACCGGAAGACCTGAAAGACGCGGCTTTCCATATTGTTGCCGTACCCACACCCATTGATGACAGCAATATGCCGGATCTCAGACCGCTGTTAGCTGCTACACGGACTGTTGGAAAAATATTAAAAAAAGGCGACTATGTAGTCTACGAAAGCACCGTATATCCCGGAGCCACGGAAGAAGATTGTGTTCCGATTCTGGAGGACCTCAGCGGCCTGAAATATGGTGTTGATTTCAAGGTGGGATACAGTCCCGAACGCATCAACCCGGGGGATAAGGAACATACCATTACCACCATCAAAAAGATCGTTTCCGGATGTGATGAGGAAGCGCTTGATATTATTGCCAATGTATATGAACTGGTTGTGAAGGCCGGTGTACACAAAGCCTCTTCGATCAAAGTTGCCGAGGCTGCCAAAATTATCGAAAACACCCAGCGTGATGTGAATATTGCGTTGATGAATGAATTATCCATCATCTTTAACCGCATGGGTATCAATACATTTGAGGTACTGGAAGCCGCCGGAACAAAATGGAATTTCCTGAAATTTTATCCGGGTCTTGTGGGCGGCCATTGCATCGGTGTTGATCCCTATTATCTTACCTACAAAGCAAAGAAATTCCGCTACCATCCGCAGATCATCAATTCAGGTCGTTTTGTAAACGATTCGATGGGATTTTATGTAGCCAAACAGGTCGTAAAAAAAATGATCGCTGCCGGAAAGAACGTGCTGAATTCCAGAGTTTTGGTTATGGGTGCTACCTTTAAAGAAAACGTGACCGATATCCGCAACAGCCGTGTTCCGGATATCATCAGCGAATTCAAATCCTATGGTGTACATGTGGATGTTGTTGATCCTTACGCCTCTGCGGAAGAGTTTCTGCACGAATACGGAATTCCGCTTACCGCAGAGCCAACCGGAGTATATGACGCGGTTGTCATTGCTGTTTCCCACGACCCGTATGTTGATCTCACAGAAGAAGATATCATGAAACTGGGTGGCGAAGATCTCATTCTGGCGGACGTAAAAGGAATCTTCCGGAAAAAGATTACAAAAATTTCTTACTGGAGTTTGTAAACCCATTGGTTTTGTCCTATATTTGAAACGGCGCTTTGCACAAAAGTGGGTTTGGCGCTCTAATTTTCTGAATATGGGACTAAAAATACTCGTAACCGGAGGAACCGGATACATCGGATCGCATACCGTTGTTGAACTTCTGAATAAGAATGTCGAAGTACTGATCGTTGATAATCTGTCGAATTCATCGGCTGAAGTCATTGACAACATTGAAAAAATCTGTGGTAAACGCCCGCAGTTTGATTGTTTTGACCTGGTCGACCGGCAGGCCACACTCGATTATTTTGGCCGGAATCCCGGCATTGACGGGCTGATCCATTTTGCCGCCTTTAAAGCGGTTGGAGAAAGTGTTGCCGATCCGCTGAAGTATTACCGGAATAACCTGGTATCCCTGATGAATATTCTGGAGGCCATGCATACCCATCAGGTTCCTTTCTTTGTATTTTCATCGTCGTGCACGGTGTACGGACAACCCGATGAATTGCCGGTTTCCGAAACTGCCCCGATACAGCCCGCCATGTCGCCCTATGGCAATACCAAGCAGATCAGCGAGGAAATTATCCGCGATTTTATGGCTTCGTTCCCGGTGAAATGCATTGCACTCCGGTATTTTAATCCCATTGGTGCCCATGAAACGGCCCTGATTGGTGAACTTCCGCTTGGCATCCCGAATAATCTGGTCCCCTTTATTACCCAGACCGCCATCGGAATTCGTCCGTTATTGCGGGTTTTTGGCAGTGATTACAACACACCAGATGGTACTGCAGTTCGCGATTACATCCATGTGGTGGATATTGCGAATGCCCATGTTGTCGCCATCGAACGCATGGTCAACCAACACAACAAATCTGATTTCGAGGTATTTAACCTGGGCACCGGAAACGGCTTTTCGGTACTGGAGGTTATAAATTCGTTTGAAAAAGTAAGCGGTGTTAAACTGAATTATCAGATTGTGGATCGGCGGCCCGGTGATGTGGAGCAGGTTTACGCAGATACCGCCTTCGCCAATCGTGAACTGGGCTGGAAAGCCGTAAAAACACTTGATGAAATGACTTTATCTGCCTGGAATTGGGAACAAGCATTAACCTCTAAAAAATAGTATATGGCAACTTTTGAGAAATTAATCCTGGTGACCGGTGGAGCCGGTTTTATCGGATCGCATGTTGTACGGCTTTTTGTTACCAAATATCCTCAGTATAAGATCTTTAACCTGGATAAGCTGACCTATGCCGGCAATCTGGAGAACCTTCGCGACATCGACAAGATGCCGAACTATGAATTTGTAAAGGGAGATATTACCGATAAGGACTTTATTGATCGTTTGTTCGAGAAACATCGCTTCGATGGTGTAATTCATCTGGCAGCCGAGTCGCATGTGGATCGTTCGATTACCAATCCGCTGGAGTTTATTTTTACCAATATCGTCGGGACCGTGAACCTTGTGAATGCAGCCCGCAACACCTGGGCCGGAGCGCAGGAAGGACATCGTTTCTACCATGTTTCGACCGATGAAGTGTACGGTTCGCTGGGCGAAACAGGCTATTTTACTGAAACTACAGCCTATGACCCGCGTTCTCCCTACTCTGCTTCTAAAGCCAGTTCCGATCATCTGGTCAGGGCCTTCCATCATACATACGGGTTGCCGGTGGTATTGTCGAATTGCTCCAATAACTACGGGCAATACCAGTTTCCGGAAAAGTTGATTCCCCTGTTCATCAACAATATCCGCAACAACAAATCGCTGCCGGTTTACGGAAAGGGTGAAAATGTGCGCGACTGGCTCTATGTGATTGATCATGCCCGGGCCATCGATATGATTTATCATCAGGGAAAAAATGGCGAAACCTACAATATTGGCGGGAATAATGAATGGCAGAATATCAAACTGATCGAGGTGCTCATCGAAGTGGTGGACCGTTTGCTGGGCAGACCTGTGGGAGAATCCCGTAAGCTGATAACCTATGTAAAAGACCGTGCAGGCCATGATTTACGCTATGCCATCGATTCATCGAAACTTCAGGATGAACTGGGCTGGACTCCGTCGCTGCAGTTTGAGGAAGGCATTGAAATTACAGTAAAATGGTATCTCGACAATGAAGAATGGCTGCGAAATGTGACCTCCGGAGAATACCAGAACTATTATGATCAGCAGTATCTGAAGCGCTGATAAACCAAAGATGGGATTTTTTCAGAAACTGTTCCGTCCCGGATTCATCCCGGTTGAAGAGGCTTCGTATGCGGCACTCGGCGTGGATCTCCATTCCCATTTTATTCCGGGTGTGGATGATGGTGCGGAAACGATGGAACAGTCGCTGGAAATGCTCGCCGGTATGCAACGGCTTGGCTTCCGCAAGGTAGTTACCACCCCGCATGTGATGATGGATTCGTTTAAAAATACTCCGGAAATCATCCTGAACGGACTCCAAAACCTCCGGGAAGCTGTGACCGAAAAAGGCCTGACCATTCAGGTGGAAGCAGGCGCTGAATATATGGTGGATGACGGTTTTGAGAAGATCATAGCCGATAAGACATTTCTGACTTTCAGCAACAAGTACATTCTCATTGAATTATCGACCTTTATGCCGCATCCGAATCTTAAGAACATGATCTTTCAGCTTCAGCTTGAGGGATACAAAGTTGTTCTGGGTCATGCCGAGCGGTATTCCTACTGGTACCGGGCTTTTCATGAATATGAAGATTTGAAGAACCGGGAGGTGTTTTTTCAGGTGAATACGCTGTCGTTTGGTGGTTTTTACAATGCTGATTACCGGAAAATGGCGGAGAAGCTGGCAAAACTCGACATGATCGATTTTCTGGGAAGTGATATGCACCGGATCCAACAGGAGGCCGGACTGGCGCAATGCCGCAAACTACCCGTTGTTGATC
Organism: uncultured Bacteroidales bacterium; assembly: GCA_964386485.1. GTDB lineage: Bacteria > Bacteroidota > Bacteroidia > Bacteroidales > CAIXZF01 > CAIXZF01. The sequence goes on from CAYLTH010000109.1 coordinate 7,257, forward strand.
ATCTCATCTCATCCGGAAGGCTGATGAATCCTGAATTGTAAGCATTATGTCATTGCCCCCTCTCTTTATTGCAGAATCTCCGGAAGAATTTCTTCGGCTCAACGAAGAAGATGCCCGGCATGCCTTCAAGGTCTTGCGCCTGAAGCCGGGTGATCCGGTTCATGTGGCGGATGGAGCCGGTACATTGTTTGAGGCGGAGATCACGGAAATCGGACCCAAACAGGTCATCGTTTCGCATCTTACTGTTCTCGAAGAAATCCCTCCTCCCCCATTTATACAACTCGCTGTTTCACCGCTCAAAAACCCGGATCGCTTTGAATGGCTGGTTGAAAAAGCTACAGAGCTGGGTGTCAGTGTTATAAGCCCGGTTCAGTGTGCCCGCACCGAATCGCTGAAACTGAATATCCCGCGCCTGCAGCGGATTATCCAGTCGGCCATGAAACAATCGCGGCAAATGTGGAAGACCCGGCTCGATGAAGTCACCTCGTTTGACGATGTAATCCGACAAAAAGGAAATCATACCGGGTTTATTGCCTGGTGCGAAGAAAAGCCGGTCGGACATCTGGTGCAGCAATGTCGCGGGAAATTACCCGCCCTGATGCTGATCGGACCGGAAGGCGATTTTACAACTGATGAAGTACAGGCTGCAATCCGGGCCGGCTTTGAGGTGGTGAGTCTGGGCGTCAATCGTCTGCGGACAGAAACCGCTGCCATTGCGGCTTTACACAGTCTTCATCTCGGCAATCTGTAAACCAGAGCGGTAAAATTTGTACCTTTGTGCTGTCAATTCTGTATCCTTTATGAAAAAATATATCCTGCCTCTGATCATCCTTGCACTTGTTTTTCAGGCACATACACCTCCTTCTGTTAAAATAGCCCTACTGAAATATGGTGGTGGCGGCGACTGGTATGCCAACCCGACTTCGCTGGGGAATCTTGTTGATTTCTGCAATAAAAATCTGGGCACCCAGATTTCGACCGATATCCCGGTTGTGGATGCGGCCAGTCCGGAGATTCTGAATTATCCTTTTGTCCACATGACCGGACACGGGAATGTTGTTTTCACGCCGCAGGAAGTCCAGAATCTGCGCACCTGGCTGTTAGCCGGAGGATTTTTGCACATTGATGATAATTACGGGATGGACAAATATATTCGTCCGCAGTTAAAAAAGATCTTTCCTGAATATGATCTGGTGGAAATCCCGTTTGATCATCCGATTTACAATCAGAAATATACCTTCCGCAACGGACTGCCGAAGATCCATGAACATGATGGCGGAGCACCGCAGGGATTTGGCATTTTCCATGAAGGGCGGATGCTTGTTTTCTACACCTTTGAATGTGATCTCGGGGATGGTTGGGAAGATCCGCAGGTTCATAAGGATTCGCCGGAAACGCGGGCCAAGGCGCTGCAGATGGGAGCGAATATGGTGAAGTATGTGTTTACGCGGTAAGTGTAATTGGTAACTGGTAATTGGTAACTGGTAATTGGTAATTGGGCTCCTGACATGACTTTCAAGGTCTTTATGGCTGAACTTACGTAAACGATGAACTGACGAGACCTGGAAAGTCTCTTGTTCGGCAGTTTAGTCAGACAGTAATTCCCGCATTCTTGCAATCTTGCCTTTTTGCCTGCCTGCGTGAGCATTCAGGCAGGAATTCTTGAATTAAAAAGCTGCGCTGGGTTCAGTAATACAGTGCACCTACCAAAATTAAAAAGCCCGGAAACCACTTGCATTATTATGTAAGTTAATTCTCGTATTTTTGTGAAATCATTGCAAAAGCATAATTTTCGCCTGACATGTTAAACTAATATGATTGGCACCAACAAAAAAAAATATAAAACAAAACAGGCGTTTGCCTCAAAATAAAGGAATATGAAACAGGTGGTTTTAAATGTCCCCGACAATAAATACCCATTCTTTATGGAATTGGTAAAGAGCCTTGGTTTTGTTAAAATACCCGGAGAAGTTAAACTGGACAAGAAACAGAAAGAGTTTGTTGAAGGAACGAAAAATTCCCTGGATCAGGTTGAACAGCATTTGAAAGGCGATATAACTTTAAAAACTGCTGACCAGTTGTTCAATGAGCTTTAATGTTTACACCACCAGTTTTTTTGATAAGGAACTAAAAAAGCTTTCCAGGAAATACCCATTAGTAAACTCAAACCAGCACACCAGCACACCAGTAAACTACCACACCAGCACACTAAAACTATTAAACTAACAAACTAAAAAACTATCCTGACTTTCAAGGTCTTACTGACTGAATTTACGTAAACGATGAACTGACGAGACCTGGAAAGTCTCTTGTTCGGCAGTTTAGTCAGACAGTAATTCCCGCATTCTTGCAATCTTGCCTTTTTGAATTCTTGAATTAAAAAGCTGCGATAGGTTCTAAAATAAGATCGAGACATCAAAGGGTCGCGGAAGTGTTAATAAATAGAACCTAATGCCTTTTATTAAAAAGCAGGCAATTATCAAACTTTCTTTTTGTTACACGGAGATACACGAAGATAAAAGAAGCACAAAGAGGCAAATTTTATACCTTCAGATTATCTGTACTCGATTCTTAGACAAGAGTTTAGACAAATTTGCTCATACTCCCTCAACATGAGAAACTAATTTGTTAAGCGTATATAATATTTTCGTTTCCCAATATAATTGTTAATGCACTTAAATAGAGTATTAATTTCCGGCATTAGTGAATTTTCAATTACTACTTGTTTCTCAACATAATTCTTGCAAATTTTTACAGTCCAATAAAACCCATCAAGCATTTGCACAACATAACTAGAATCTAATTTATAATAATTAACCTGATCAATGGTCTCACAAATTCTATAAAGTTCATCATGATTCAATCTTTTTCTAAAAATAACCTTTGGGCTATTATTAATTTGTAATTTTTCGATTAAAATAATTTCATCATCAATTATATAATTATAATTTATTGCAGACATATAATTCTTTACAAAAATTTCGATTTTCAAATCACATTGACAAAACAATTGAGTTGAACAGAAAGAAAAAAACAACGTTATAAATAATATTTTCATATTGGATCATTTATCATCATGAATACATCTTATATCCAAATTCTTAGTTAAAAGTACCCTAATAACAGACCAATCTTTTCATAATATTATCAGCACTGACTGATTTATTGTAATTACACGCCAATACCGCAACACAAGTAATAAAAATTATCAGGCTCAACTTTAACTTATTCATTAATGGATAGGACATCATCTGATAATTAATTCATTAATCATTGGAATACCCCTGCAAATGCTGTAAAATTCAATTTCGTATCCCGATGGGATTGTAAATGTAGGAAAAATTGGGATTCGGTAATCACCGCTTCTGTGCCTTGGTGAAACCCTTTGTGTCCTTTGTGGTTAAAGAAAAGCTCAGATAAGTTCTGTAGCACGATTACATTCAATAATTTACATCTGAGAAAATCTGTGTTTTCATCTGAGTAAATCGGTGGATAAAAGAAGATTCATGAAAGGGGTATTCCAACGTATTTGTTGTGGGTGTCGCATTATTCTGGCATTTTCCCGATGCGCTGCCAAATGCGAAAATATACCAGTCTACCAGGCTACCAATGTACCAGCCGGGAGACTTTCCAGGTCTCGTAAAGGAATTGTTTACGTAAGTTCAGTCAGTAAGACCTTGAAAGTCATGGAAGGGTATTCCAGATATTTTGGATGGGTGTCGCATTATTCTGGCATTTCCCCGATGCACTGCCAAATGTGCAAATGTGCAAATATACCAGTATAGCAATGTACCAACCGGAACACCCGAACACCGGAACACCTGAACACCATTACGCCTTTCGCAGGGAATCGATCTGGCTTTGGAGAACGGAGATCTTGGCTTCGGCATCCTGTTGTTTTTTGC
>CAYLTH010000110.1:0-4799 GCA_964386485.1 uncultured Bacteroidales bacterium
TTTTCCCGATGCGCTGCCAAATGCGAAAATCTACCAGCATACCAATATACCAATGTACCAATGTACCAACCGGAACACCTGAACACCCGAACACCTGAACACCCGAACACCCGAACACTTTTCCCCATCCGGATCTCTCTTGAAATACCCGGTCAGAATTTTCGTTACTTTTGCACACGTAAAAAAAACACGAATGAACATCAAGATTATCAATACATCCGGACATCCCTTACCATCGTATGAAACGGAACATGCTGCCGGTATGGATCTCCGGGCTTTTCTGAGTGAATCCATGACACTTATGCCCATGCAACGGGCGCTAGTACCAACCGGACTTTATATTGAACTGCCTGTTGGCTTTGAAGCACAGGTGAGACCGCGCAGCGGTTTTGCCATTAAACATGGCATGAGTGTGTTGAATTCGCCAGGAACCATCGATGCAGATTACCGGGGTGAAATTAAAGTAATTTTGGTGAATCTGAGTGAAGTCCCCTATACCATTGAAAACGGAGACCGGATTGCCCAAATGGTCATTGCCCGTCACGAAAAAGCCGAATGGGTTGAATCAACCGAACTGAATGAAAGCGGACGGGGACCGGGTGGTTTCGGATCAACCGGTCATTAAAATGCTGATATGAAAAAAATAAATCCTGTATATAGTATCCTCTTTGTACTTATTTTTTCCTCTTTTCTAATTTCCTGTAAAACGAGTAGGAAGAGTACAGCCGGAAAATCTGATGAACCGGCTTCCCTGGCCATGGATCCCAAAATCCGCCAGTTGCATGAAACCTTCATGGATGGAATCATGGCCAAAACAATGGGAAATATCGACAAAGCCTCCCAGTTGTTTCAATCCTGCCTTGTACTTGATTCTGAAAATGCTGCTGCCATGTATGAACTGGCACAGATTTATGCCCAGAAAGAATTAAGATCTGAATCCGTAAAAATGGCCGAAAATGCCAGCCGGATTGAGCCCCGTAATGAATGGTACTTATACCTCCACGCTCAATTGCTGCAACAATATTCGCGCTATAGTGAGGCCTCTGCTGTGTATGAGAAGCTGTTAAAACTTCAACCAGATAAGACCGATTATATTCTTGAACTGGCCGATAGTTATGTGATGGCCGGGAAATTAAATGATGCCCTGAAAGCCTATGATCTTGTGGAAAAGAAAATGGGTATTATGGAGATGATTTCCCTTCAGAAACAGAAGATTTATATACATATTGGAAAGTTGGAAAAAGCAACTTCTGAAATCGAAAAATTAATTCGTCAGTTCCCGTCTGAAGCCCGCTACTACAGCCTTTTAGCTGATTTATATATGGCATCCGGACAAGAAAAAAAGGCTGCAGAAACTTTTGAAAAGGCTTTAAAAGTAAATCCTGACGAACCCTATATTCACCTGGCTTTGTATGACTTTTATCTGAAAACAGGGGATAAATCAAAGGCACAACAGGAACTGCTTTATGTTTTTTCCTATCCGGATATCGATATCGATACCAAGATTCAGATTCTTCTTACTTACTTCTCGATCGGAACGAAAAATCCTGAAATAAATACGCAGGCTTATGAATTAATTTCTGCCCTGAAAAAAGCACATCCTGATAATCCCAAAGTATATTCAATTGAGGGCGATTATCTTTACAGGGATCAAAAAACAGAGGAGGCTGTAGCTGCCTTTAAAAAGGTAATTTCGCTCGACAGCAGCCGCTATGTTGTATGGGAACAGCTAATCCGGATTGAAGGTGAATTGGAACGCTATCCGGAAGTACTGGGTATTTGCAGGAGGGCGATTGATTTATTTCCGGAACAACCCGTTCCGTATATGTTTGCGGGGATCAGCAGTGTACAGTTGAAGGACTATGAAGCTGCCATCCGCTATTTTAAACAATGTCAGCAACTCATTGTGGATAATGATGATTTACTGGGCAATGTGTTTACTTTTATAGGAGATGCCTATTATCAGGTTAAAAATCATACGCTATCCGATGAAAATTATGAAAAAGCGCTGAAGATCAGGTATGATAATCCCTATGTCCTGAACAACTACAGCTATTATCTTTCGGTTCGTGGCGAAAAGCTCGAAAAAGCCGAAAAAATGGCAAAAAGAGCTGTTGAAATGGAACCGCTAAATGCAACTTACCTCGATACCTATGCCTGGGTGTTGTATAAAGCAGGTCGCTATCAGGAAGCTGCTGTAATTCAGGAAAAAGCACTACAGAACAAAGGAGCATCCAATCCTGTTTTATTGGAACATTACGGAGATATTCTGTATCGTCTCAACAGAACAGTTGAAGCCATGGAATATTGGAAAAAAGCACAATCAGCCGGAAAAGCATCAGAATTTCTGGATAGTAAAATCCTTCAGAATAAATTAATTGAATAGATCCACTGTGAAATATATCGTTCTGCTTCTCAGCCTGTCGGCCATGATTTTATCTTCCTGTAGTACCCAGCGAAAGGTAATCAGGCAACCGTTAAGGGAATTGGGCGACAGCATTGTTTTCAGCAAACTCAAACAAAACGAGCTAAAGTATGAGCAGTTTTCGGCCAAATTTTCGGCCAGCATGCGTATTGATAAAAAAAACAGCTCAATAAACGGTCAGGTCAGAATCCTGTGCGACAGTATTATCTGGGTAAGTTTAAGCCCGGCACTGGGGATAGAAGCGGCCAGGATGCTGATTACAAAAGACTCTGTAAAGTTTATGAATCGCATTGATGCAAGCTACATGATTTCTGACTTTGCCTTTATCAATAATTACCTCAATTCAGGTTTTGATTTTGACATGCTTCAGGCTCTGCTTGTGGGAAATGACCTGCGGTATTATGAAAACGACCAGTTCAAGGCATCCGTTGACAATGGCCAGTATAAACTGCACACATTAAACCGGCATAAACTCAGGAAATTTATCCGCAACAATACTGAATACAATATAGTCCTTGTGCAAAGTATCTGGCTTAACCCCGAAACCGGAAAAATTCAGTCGCTGCATATAAAGGAACCTGGCAAGGACAATAAAAAACTGGAGACTGTGTATTCATCGTTTATCGATATCAATGGTCAGCTCTTTCCCCAGCATATGGAGTACAAGATCTCGGCAGAAAAAGAAATTACCATTGTGATTGACTTCAGTAAAATTAAAATCAATGAACCCCTGACTACACCCTTTTCGATTCCGGAAAACTATTCAAAACTTCGCTAAAACCATTAAAAATCTTTGAATACGAATTGACATCATGACTGTACAGAAAAACACACCTGAAATTTTGAACCGGATGGCTTTAAAACAGCATTTTCTGAGAACAGTTGTTTTGATGTATTTCCTTATTGCAATCATGGCAGTGGGCGTTGTTCAGGCTCAGCAGAATAAAGAAAAGAGTAAACTTGAGAACAACAAAAAAGAACTGGAAGAGGAAATCACCCTGACCACAAAACTGCTGAACGAAACAAAGAAAACCCGGCAAAAGTCAGTGAACCAGGTTGTTATTCTGAATAACCAGATCAAGAAACGGGAACAGCTTATCGGAGCGATCAGCGGTCAGGTTGATGAAATTCACGGCCAGATTTCGACCAATCAGAGCAGTGTTGAGAAATTAAAAGGAGAGTTAAAGAAACTCCGCCAGGAATACGCAGCCATGGTTTATATGGCCTTTAAAAACAGCAGTCAGGTAAACCGTTTGATGTTTATTTTTGCTTCAGGCGATGTAAATCAGGCTTATTTGCGCATCAAATATCTTCAACAATTTACGGCCTACCGGAAGATTCAGATCAAGCGAATTACCTCTACCGAGAATCACATCAATTCCAAAATCAAGGAATTAGAAACAGATAAGGTTGAGAAGCTGGATCTGTTGAAATCGAAAGAATCTGAGAAAACAAAACTGACGGTTGCAAAAAAGGAAAAAAGCCTGACCATCGCTCAACTTCAGCAAAAAGAAAAAGAGTTGCGCAAGAAGCTGAAAGAAAAGGAAAATGCATTGCAGAAACTGCAGCGTGCTATTGAAAAAATCATCACGGATCAGGTAAAGCAATCGGCCGAAACAGCCAAGAAAACCGGGGCTAAGCCAGCCGCACCCAACGTCATGACACTGACACCGGAAGAACAGCAGTTATCAAATTCATTTACCAGCAATAAAGGGCGCTTACCCTGGCCTGCCGAGAAAGGAGTCCTAACGTCAACCTATGGAGAACACGATCATCCGGTTTTGAAAGGGATCAAAACGCGCAACAATGGTATCAATATTGTTACATCTGCCGGTGGAACAGCGCGTGCTGTATTTTCCGGAACCGTTACCGGTGTGATGTCAATTCCGAATCTGAACAATGTTGTGATTATCCGGCATGGTGATTTTCTGAGTGTTTATTCGAATCTCGACCAGGTTTATGTTAAAAAAGGTGATAAAGTGAAGACCAAACAAAATCTGGGCAGAATTTACACCGATACGGAAGAATCGAAAACAGAACTTCATTTTGAAATCTGGAATGGTAAAAAACTTCAGGACCCGATGTCCTGGTTAGCAAAATAAAAAATGAGTATAAAAACAGCGAAAACACGCTATTCCGTAATCGATCCGGTACAAGAACGATGGAGCCCGAGGTCTTTTTCAGAAACCCCGGTTGAAACAGAAAAACTGCAATCCCTCTTTGAAGCAGCCCGTTGGAGCGCGTCTGCGATGAATGAACAGCCCTGGCGGTTTATTCTGGGTGTTAAAGGAGATCCGACCTGGGATAAACTCTTTGACTGCCTTGTTGAATGGAATCAGAAATGGGCTGTGCATGCACCGGTTCTGCTGATGGC
>CAYLTH010000110.1:4899-6476 GCA_964386485.1 uncultured Bacteroidales bacterium
GAATTCGTTTTCTCCGGTTCATTTAACAATCCATCTCAATTGTTTAGCTAAAAGTAAAACCTTATGACATCAAAATATCGTTTGTTGTTTCCCCTGATTTTATTGCTGCTGTTTATGTCGTGTGGTCAGGAAAAAAAACCGGCTGCTCAGCAGGAAGATACACAGAACATTCAGGTTAATGCACCTGATTTTAATGCTGATTCAGCGTATAACTATGTGCAGAAACAGGTAGATTTTGGTCCGAGAGTTCCCAATACCAAGGGCCATAAAGCATGTGCCCAATATCTGACATCAACCCTGAAAGCATTTTGCGATACTGTGGAAGTGCAACAGGCTCAGGTTCGTACTTTTGATGGTAAAACATTGAATATCAGCAATATTATTGGTATTTTCAATCCGGAAGCAACGTATCGTATCATGTTGTGTGCGCATTGGGATACGCGTCCGTTTGCCGATCATGATCCCGACCCGGCGAATTACAACAAAGCTATTGACGGTGCCAATGACGGAGGAAGCGGAACCGGGGTTTTATTGGAAATTGCGCGACAGTTAAAAGCAAATGATCCGGGAATTGGAATAGACATTATCCTGTTTGATGCTGAAGATTACGGACAGCCCCAGGATTACCAGCCTCAGCAGGAAGATACCTGGTGTCTGGGCTCACAATATTGGGCGAAAAACCCGCACAAACCCAATTATACAGCTGCTTTCGGAATATTGCTGGATATGGTTGGAGCCAAGGGAGCTACTTTCCTGAAAGAAGAGTATTCGATGTATTATGCTCCGGATGTGGTGAATAAAATCTGGAGTACAGCATCCCGCCTCGGTTATTCATCATTTTTTCCGGATCAGAACGGGGGCGCAGTAACCGACGATCATTACTATGTGAACACCATCCGGAAATTCCCTTGTGTTGACATCATTCATCAGGACATGATGGGCAGACGCTCGTTTTTCGAACACTGGCATACCATCAATGATACGATGGAAGCCATCGATCCATTAACATTGAAAGCTACTGGTCAGACTGTGTTACAGGTTATTTTTGAAGCTGCAGCCAAACCTGCAGTCTGAGCTTAGAGTAAATCGCTGGCCAGGTTCGCCAGTTCGGAGCGTTCACCTTTTTCGAGCCGGATGTGGGCATAAATCGGGTGGTGTTTGATTTTATCGATCAGGTACGACATCCCGTTACTCTGCGAATCGAGATAGGGGGTATCAATCTGATAAATATCACCTGTAAAAATGATTTTGGTATTTTCACCAGCCCGTGTAATAATGGTTTTCACCTCATGCGGAGTAAGATTTTGTGCTTCATCCACAATAAAGAAAACATTTGAAATACTTCGTCCGCGTATGTAGGCCAGCGGCGTAATAACCAGCTTTTCATTATCGACAGAATCGTTGATATTCTTAAACTCTTTATCTTTCTCACCAAACTGGTTCTGGATATATTTCAGGTTATCCCACAGGGGTTCCATGTAGGGATTCAATTTCGATTTGATGTCTCCCGGAAGGTAGCCGATATCCTTATTGCTGAGCGGAACGATGGGTCGGGAAAGGAATATCTGCTTGTAATT
>CAYLTH010000110.1:6576-9155 GCA_964386485.1 uncultured Bacteroidales bacterium
ATACCAATATCTTCCGGGAAACAGAAACCCTCCTGGTAAATGGTATCAATCAGGCTTTTCGACAATCCTTCAACCAGAATTTTCCCGGCATAGAGGGATTCGATATCCTTAATTTTCCCGGTTTCATAATCCTCGGCCGGAATATTGAGTGCACGGGCTTTCAGACGGAGATTGATATCCTTGGTAACCAGCACCACACTGCGGTCGGGATGTTCTTTGCTCAACACCAGTGCAGCATTCAGAATACGATGATCAGGTTTGCTCTCGCCAAAAATAGCCTGGGCATCCATCTCACTCTGTTCGTTCATAATTACCTTGAACTTACCTGTCGATGGTTTACCGATGGCTGTCCAGCGCTGCAGGGTGCCACGGGGCGAGATTTTATCCATCTGCCGGATGAATTCCCGGGCTTCAAAGTTCTTGATATCATTTCCTTTTTTGAAATTATCCAATTCTTCGAGAACCGTAATCGGAATAGCGACATCATTATCCTCAAAACTTCGCAAAGCATTGTGGTTGTATAGAATAACCGATGTGTCGAGAACAAATATCTTCTTTTTTGTACTGCTTTTCTTTTTGATCATACCCACTTTATATTACAGTTTTTGTAAAAGTAATGGAAAAAATGTAGTCCATTTATGATAACTTTTTAACACCGGGGATTCCTTTTTGTTAATCAAATTGTACAATGCAGGTATACCGTATTGAATGATTAAGCGGTTTACCGTCAAAAGAAGCAATATCTTTGCACATAAATTCTGAAAAATGAAGAAACTCTTTCTGTTGGATGCCATGGCCTTGATTTACAGAGCCTATTATGCACTCAACAAAAATCCGCGTATCAACTCAAAAGGACTGAATACCTCCGCTATCCTCGGGTTTGCGAATACTTTGTATGATCTCCTTAAAAATGAAAAGCCCACGCATATCGGTGTGGCTTTTGATACCATGGCACCTACTGCCCGGCATATTGATTTTACTGCCTACAAAGCCAACCGTGAATCGATGCCGGAAGATCTGGCTGCATCGATACCCTATATCAAAGAGTTAATTGAATCATTCCGGATTCCGGTTTTGTTTGTGGATGGTTACGAAGCGGATGATGTAATCGGAACACTGGCAAAACGAGCCGAAAATGAAGGTTTTCGGACATTTATGATGACTCCGGATAAAGATTTCGGGCAATTGGTTACCGAAAATATTTTCATGTATCGTCCCGGGAAATTCAATGAACCGGCGAGTATAATGGGAATAAAGGAAGTGTGTGAAAAGTTTGGCATTAAACGTCCGGATCAGGTGATTGATATGCTTGGATTGTGGGGTGATGCCAGCGACAATATCCCCGGAATACCCGGAGTAGGAGAGGTTACCGCGAAAAAACTGCTGGAAACATGGGACAATATTGAGAATCTCATTGCGCATGCATCCGAAATAAAGAATGAAAAGCTGAAAGAAAAAGTGATACAGCATGCCGAAAGTGCCATCATGTCGAAACAGCTGGCGACCATTATTCTGGATGTTCCCATCGAATGGAATGAAGAAGAACTGAAGCTGAAAGAACCAGACCGGCAACGTTTAAAGGAACTACTGGATGAACTCGAATTCAGAACGTTTGCAAAGCGTGTTTTTACGGATCTTTCGTTAAAGGATACCGCAAAACAGCAATCGATCGGCGATTTGTTCAGCAGTCAGGAGGAAACCATTGAAACCCATGCGGGTCCGACATTTAACAACCTTCAAAACACGAAACACACGTATACTCTGATCAATGATGAAAGCGGCAGGCAAAACCTCCTGAATTTACTGACAGCGCAGCCTCATTTTTGTTTTGACACCGAGACAACCGGACTTGATCCCAATAACTGCGAACTGGTTGGCATGTCGTTTTCATGGAAAAAAGGGGAAGCGTATTATATGCATATGCCTGCAAATTTCGGTGAGTGTAAAAAAATCCTGCAGGAGTTCAAATCTGTTCTGGAAAACCCCGCTGTTGAAAAAACGGGGCAAAACCTGAAATACGATATCAGTGTGTTGAAACAATATGGAATCCAGGTAAGCAGTCCTTTGTTCGACACGATGCTGGCACACTACCTGATTCAGCCGGATTCGAGGCACAACATGGACTTTCTGGCCGAAACCTGGCTGAATTACAGTCCGGTTTCGATCGAAACCCTGATCGGCAAAAAGGGAAAAGATCAGGGCAATATGCGGAATGCAGATCTGGAGAAACTAAAGGAATACGCTGCCGAAGATGCTGATATTACCTGGCAGCTGCGTGAAGTTTTTCTGCCGAAACTCGAAGAGAGCGATACCCGTGTACTGCTTGATACGATGGAAATGCCGCTGATTCCGGTATTGGCAGACATGGAAGCCGAGGGCGTTCGCATTGATAAAGATATCCTTACAGCCTATTCCGGTGAACTCGAACTCGAAATCCGCGTGCTGGAACAGGAAATTCTGGATCTGGCCGGCATGTCTTTCAATATCTCATCGCCCAAACAATTGGGAGAGGTTTTGTTCGATCATTTAAAAATAGTGGAGAAACCCAAACAAACATCCAAAACCAAGCAATATTCGAC
>CAYLTH010000110.1:9255-11154 GCA_964386485.1 uncultured Bacteroidales bacterium
ATCAATCAGTATTTTGCCCAATACCCCGGAATCCGGCAGTTTATGGACGACAGCATCGAATTTGCCAAAAAACACGGCTATGTTGAAACCATTATGAAGCGACGACGCTACCTGCGGGATATTAACTCTGCAAATGCCATTGTAAGGGGATTTGCCGAACGCAATGCCATCAATGCACCTGTTCAGGGTTCGGCGGCCGATATGATCAAAATAGCCATGATTCGCATTCACAATGAAATGAAGAAACGGAATCTGCAGTCGAAAATGATCATGCAGGTACACGATGAGTTGGTATTTGATGCCCACCGCAGCGAAGTGGAAGAACTAAAATCCATCGTGGCCGACGGAATGAAAAATGCCATGCAACTGGCAGTTCCCCTTGAAATAGAGATGAGTACCGGAGAAAACTGGCTGGAGGCACATTAATTCGAAATATGAAAAAAGTCTGTGTATTTTGCGGGTCGAGTCCGGGATTTAAACCGCTTTACAAAGAAGCCGCTGAGCGACTTGCTGATGCCATGGCAGATGCAGGTTATGAATTGATTTATGGAGGTGCAACTGTCGGATTAATGGGTGCTTTGGCGAATCGTATGCTGGAACGGGGTATGCATGTAACGGGTGTAATTCCTTCTTTTTTCTCACGTGCCGAAATTGCCCATCCCAGTCTTACCAGTATCCATTACGTTGAATCGATGCATGAGCGCAAAAACATGATGGCCGGACTGAGTGATGGCTTTATTGCACTTCCGGGAGGATTTGGTACTCTGGATGAATTGTTTGAAATCATTACCTGGGGGCAGCTTGATCTGCACAACAAACCTGTCGGAATACTCAACATTAACGGATATTTTGACACCCTTTCCACGATGTTTGATGTAATGGTAGCAGAAGGCTTTGTCAAGAAAGCACATCATCAGATGATACTGCAATCAGATGAACCTGTTTCCCTGCTTAAAAGCATGGAAGATTACCAGCCGGTGAGGCTCGAAAAGTGGCTGAACCGGATTAAATCGTAAATTATTTCGCAAGAATCTTAAACTCAGTTCTGCGGTTAAGCTGACGTCCTTCATCTGTTGTATTTGTGGCGATGGGCTGTGTAAGTCCATACCCTTTGAAGGTGAGCCTGCTTTCGCTGATACCGTGTTTTATCAGGTATTCAACAACAGATTTGGCACGGTTTTCAGAAAGCCGTTGGTTGTATTCGGCAGAACCATAGGAATCGGTATGTCCCGAAATCTCGATTTTCAGTCTGGGCATTTCAGTCAGCAATTGAATTAAGCGCTGCAATTCCGCCTGACTTTCGGACCGGAGGGAGTACTTATCAAAATCGAAGAAAATATTCCGGAGGATGATTTTTTTGCCGATTTCCACTTTCTTGAGAGAAATGTCTTTGGTAATTTCCTGATAGCCTTTGGAAGGTGGGATATCCACATTTTCGGAATGGAAAAGATAGCCTTCAGCCCGGACGATAATCCCATAATTAAAACCGGATGGAAGAGCAACCAGGTATTTCCCGGATGAGCCGTTGGACGTGGCTTCATTCACAGTAGATCCCTGCACATTGTCCACGATTTCGATTTGAGTGGCAACAGGTTGTTGGGTAATTTCATCTCTGACTACTCCTTTCAGAATGGTTAGTTCACTGGATTCAACCTCTACTGCCGGAGCTGTTTTCAGTTTGAATGTTTCGATTGAACTGGCCAGAAGATTATCTTCATTGGCATACATCAGGGGTTTCTCCGGACCGAAAAAAGTAATTTTATATATATCCTTTTCACCAAATCCGTCCGGTTTATAGGATGCATAATATCCATTTCGTCCGCTCCCGGTAATACTCAGAAAAACATCATCATCGGCTGTATTGATAGGATAACCAAGATTCTGGGGTTCTCCCCATTT
>CAYLTH010000111.1:0-11148 GCA_964386485.1 uncultured Bacteroidales bacterium
ATACCATCACCCGTACATGGATCGCTACTGATGCTTGCGGAAATGTCTCTGATCCTGTAAGTCAGGCTATCACTGTTCAGGATATAACCGCGCCTGTTTTGTCAGGTCAGGGTGCAGCAGCGACAATCAATTGTCCAGCTACACCAAGTTTTACAGCACCAACAGCATCAGATGCTTGTGACAATGCACCGGTAATTACATTTAGTGATGTAACAACACCAGGTAGTCCGACATGTGCAGGTAACTACAGTGTAACCAGAACATGGTTGGCAACAGATGCATGCGGTAACGTATCGCTTCCTGTAAGTCAAACGATCACTGTTCAGGATATAACCGCGCCTGTTTTGTCAGGTCAGGGTGCAGCAGCGACAATCAATTGTCCAGCTACACCAAGTTTTACAGCACCAACAGCATCAGATGCTTGTGACAATGCACCGGTAATTACATTTAGTGATGTAACAACACCAGGTAGTCCGACATGTGCAGGTAACTACAGTGTAACCAGAACATGGTTGGCAACAGATGCATGCGGTAACGTATCGCTTCCTGTAAGTCAAACGATCACTGTTCAGGATATTACTCCTCCAGTGATAACAGCATGTCCTTCAGCTGCAGTGCGTTGCTCCAACGTGTTTCCCCCTAACGGACCTAACGGATATTCGGTAACCGGAACTGAATTTGATCTACCTACTACTTCTTATTCAGACAATTGTGGAATAAGTTCGGTTTCTAACAACTTAAATAGCCAATCAAGCCTTGCTGGTTATACTTTACCCGTGACAACAACCACCATTGTATGGACAGTAACAGACAACTGCGGTAACACATCTAGTTGTTCATACGATGTTACAGTGAATAACTGTGTAATCACCGGTGTGATTAAATACAACAATGCTGCGAAAACGCCGATGAATGGAGTTGTATTACAGCTTACTTCTGCCAAATCGAATATTGGTCCGGTAACGGCTGGTTCGGCTGGTGAGTATTCATTCTCTCCGGTTCCGGCAGGAGAATATAACATTGAAGTTGTTGGTAACCCGAAATTTGTCGGAAGTATCAACTCCACCGATGCTGCGCAGGTTAACTATTGGGGAACACATGTCAGCGATATTCTTCAGGTGAAAGCCTTCTCAGGTGATGTTTCAGATAACGATGAAATCAATGGCACAGACGCCGGATTAATCCAGCAGTACTTTGTCAATGGTACAGCGTTTGCACGTGAAAGATGGTGCTACTGGTTTGCAAACGGTATTGTGAGCAGTAACCCAATCACACCAACACCTTCCACCATGACAGCCCAGGTTGTCAATGGAAGTCTGAATGGTGTTGATATCTATGCTCAGGCCACGGGTGATTTCAACGGAAGTTATGTTCCGGGAGCCAAGGGAGAACCCAAAGTCAGCATCGTTGAAAACAGTACGATTCTTACATCTGCCAATAGTGTTGTTGATTTACCAATCCGAATCTTCAACAGCGAACAGCTCGGAGCTTTGTCGCTCATCCTGAACTTCCCGTCTGATCTGGCAACAATCGAAAATGTTGTCATGAATACCAGCAAGGGACAAACCGACTGGTCAGTAAAGAGTGATGAACTCCGTATCGGATGGAATTCACTGGATGCTGCAAACATGGCTTCAGGAGATGTTCTTCTCACACTCAGAATTAGAACTACATCTGCTTTTGTACAAGGACAAACCATTCAGTTTACATTGAGTGGTGATGAAACCATTGAACTGGCAGACCAGTACTTTGAAACAATCCCGAATGCAATTCTCAGCATCAGTAACCTATCGGCTACCACACTGGGTATTACAAATCCGGAGATTTCTGCACAATTACAGGTTCAAACCTATCCAAATCCATTCGATTACTCAACCAACATTGTTTACACACTTCCATCCAATGGAAATTTCAGCATCGACCTTTACAACACGGTTGGTGAAAAAGTAAGCACACTGGTAAAGGAACCGAAATTAGCCGGAGACTACAGCTTCAGACTGGATGCCACAAACCTGGCACCGGGTATGTATTCTGCAACGCTCAGACTAAAGAGCGATGGCGGAGAATTTGTACGTACCATCAGACTTATCTGCACTCATTAATCCACTTAAATTCCCGGAATTGCATGAACTCCAACCCCGGAGTTCATGCATCCTCCCGGGGAAATCATTATTATCACCTTTAAAAAATCACACCATGGACCAGACATTTAAAACCAGCAAAACAAAGAACAGAGGTCAATATTTCCTTTCGATCTTTTGTTTCATCCTTTTTATCACATTTGGCCTGCACCTTAAAGCAGAAAATGCTCCGATTGTCAGTACAGGTGTGATCACAAATGCCACTCCCGGAACCACGAATATTTCGGTAAAAGTTTCCAGTTTCAACAACATTGGGAAATTTACTTTAACCATGAAATTCGACACATTACGGGCACAATATATTTCAGGTACACCAAATCCCTGTCTGGCCGGAATGACCATAACCTATTATCCTCCGATCGGGAATACCCAGGGAAAACTTATTATTAACTGGACAGGAACATTAAACTATAGTCTGCCCGACAATTCAGAACTGTTCAATCTTAATTTCACCTATATAACCGGCACAGCATTACTTCGCTGGGCCTATACCAGCGGATCGGTATGTCAGTTCAGACAATGGATCGGAAGTTCCATGTCAACGATGAATGATTATCCGCGCTACCTGTATTATCAAAACGGAGGAATCTCCAACCGTACAGCCCCGGTGACATATGTCCCGACAATTTCAAATTCTGCGCCCGGGGTCCTTTCGATACCGATTAAAGTAAATGGCTTCAGCAACATTGGCGCACTCACATTAAACCTGGAATATGATCCAACCCTCATCTCCTACACCAATAGTTTCTCAAAAAATTCGGCATTTAACAGTTCCTTCCTGGTTGGAAACCAGACCGGTAGCAATGGGAAAATGCTCATTACGATGCAATGGTATGGATCAGCAATGAACCTGCCCGACAGTACCACCATCTGCACATTAAGTTTTACATGTCTGACTGCCGAAAACAGTACAATTCCTTTAAACTGGTATGATATCGGCGGAAGCTGTGAATACGCTTCATCAGCGGGAGATGTCCTGCTTGATATGCCAACCAATGTATTTTATATCAACGGAGAAATTCTTTTGGGTAATCATTACAACCTGACCGGAACACTGAATTATGACAATGTTCTTTCAACTCCGATGAGCAATACTCCATTATTCCTGAAATCAGGTGGTGATACCATACAGGAAACAATAAGCGGGATTGACGGGGCTTTCCAATTCAATAGTCCTGCCCCGGGAATTTACAATCTGGCTGCCGGTTACAGCCAAAACTGGGGCGGCGTGAACGCCACAGATGCGTTACATATCCTTTTGCATTTCACACAAATGAGTATGCTGAGTGGAATCCGGCTTGCAGCTGGAGATGTTGATGGCTCTGGTTATGTCAATGCTGTTGATGGCCTGCTCATTGCAAACCGCTTTGTCAATTTTTCAACTTCTTTCCCGGTCGGCGATTGGATCATTAAACCTGATACCATTATAATGAGTGGTACCGGAAATGTTAATGTAGCTTGTAAAGCCCTCGTTTTTGGGGATGTAAACGGATCCTATAATCCCAATATCAGACAAATACCTGCTGTTTCCCTGATTTCAGAAGGAGAGATCCAATTTATATCCGGAAAAGAACTGATCCTTCCGGTGTTTAGCATGCAAACCAGCACTGTAGGAGCTGTTTCCATGATTCTGAACATTCCTGAAGGAATTAAAGGCATTTCAAAAATAACAACCGGAAAAAACAGTCCGGAAACAGATAATCTGCTTTACAATTACCATAATAATAAATTATATATATCCTGGTATAGTACTGATCCTATGATACTTAATTCGGGAGATCCTGTATTTTATATCAGCATGGAAACAGAAGAGAATTTCAATTCGGGAGAACTCATTTTTAGCCTGGATGAAAACAGCTCCATGGCAGACCAGCATGCAGAAGAACTGGATGGAATGATCTTAAGCATTCCGAAAGTTGTTTTAAACCGTGAAAATTTCAGTATTCAGCAGAACAACCCCAATCCCTGTAACAATTCAACAAGCTTTACATATACCCTCCCTGAAACTGCCAGGGTGAATCTTCATATAATCAATAACATCGGGAATTGTATCTTTTCAGAATCAAGAGAAAGTCAGGCCGGATTGAATTCATGGTTAATTCAAACCGCTGATTATTCCCCCGGAGTATATCATTACATCCTTGAAGTACAGGGAGGCAAGATGTCATACACCGGAAAAAACAAACTTGTCATAGTTAAATAAAGCACTTAAACCCATGAAAAACTTTTTGAGTTTCAGTATAAATCTTTCCGATATGCCAAATACAGAACAAATACAACTGGATATCACTCATATTCCAAAATCTCCTGATCCTATTCACTACATTGCCGATGAACCGAAACAAATTGGATACAATGGCAATGGAAACGGGCATTCAACCCCATTAATATGTTCAGAAAAGGACGGGTTTCTTTCTGTTCTGGCTCATGATCTGAGGAGTCCGTTCCAGGGACTACTTGGGTTTACTGAGTTGCTATATGAGGAAATAGAAACCTTGTCCAAAGAGGATACCAAAGCCATGGCGGATAAAATTCATTTTTCTGCTACCAATCTGTTTAAACTGCTTGAAAATTTACTGGATTACTGTATGGCGCAAAAAGGTAATTCTGCTATTGACCCCATCGTTTGCAATTTAAAGGAATTTGTTGGCAATACTATTGACATCCATTCGGCTCAGGCTGATATGAAAGGAATAAAAATCATCAACAAAGTAATTGAAGGAACTGAAGTTTTTGCTGATGAAAAGATGCTGAATGCAATACTGCGGAATCTGATTTCAAATGCGATCAAGTTTTCAAACAGAATGGATCTGATTATTATTTCTTCGCGTTTAAAAGAAAAAAATGAAGTTGAAATCATGGTTCGCGATTCCGGCATCGGAATGTCTGCCAAAATAAGAGAATCCATTTTTAATCCGACACATGAAAAAACAAGAACCGGAACAAACGGTGAACCCAGTACCGGTCTTGGTTTAATGCTTTGCAAGGAATATATTGAAAGCCATCATGGAAAAATCCGGGTCGAAAGCGAAGAGGGAACAGGCAGTACTTTTTACTTTACACTTCCGGGCCCAATGGATAAAGATGAACTTCATTAACTAAAATGGAAATAACAAGGCATTTTATTTCAGGAAACTATTGTCTTGATTCTTTTTTACTCCATTTACAGAATTATTGAATAATTTATTAAAGGACTTCGCCCTTCAGGCATGCTTTTTGGTTGAATACTAATTATTGAAATAAGGCGTATCATAAGATATCGGCCTGTTTCAAGTTTGTGCCCCATAAAAACCATGCCTGTATGAAGCACCTCAAACCCCTGCTACTGCTCACTTTTGTCCTGATCAGCGTTTTCTCACATGCCCAGCGCCTGCAGGAGAATTTCAGAAAAAGTATTTATACTGTTATTTATAAGCTTGATTCAAGCAGTGCTTCGGAAATTTATTCCGCCGGTTTTCTGCGCGATTCAACGAAATATTTTGTCAACCCGGTGGATAGTTTCCGCTATGACAAAACTTTCGATTACAACAGCCTTAAAACAGGGATCTACCTTTTTCTCAGCGGGGAAGAAAATAATGTACGCTTCTGGCTGTGGGAACAGCCTGCTTTCAGATTGCGCTCTCTGGGCGTGAACGGACAAATCCATGTGTTTGCCTACGACCTGAAAGGCCTGGTAATAAAGGATGCCCGGCTGAAATTAATATCGAACGGGCATACCATATATTATAAGGATGATTGCGGATGTTACCCGATCCCGGTGACCGATAAAAAGATGCGGTACCGCTCCGTTCAGTTTTTGCTGTTTCGCGGAGAGGATTTCACGTTTGGCTCCCTGAACTTAAATTATGATGAACTTTTCCCGAAAAAAGTAAAAAAACAACGTCATCAGCGGAACAACAATGTTTATCAGCCGACGATTCTCCCGGGATATCTGGTTCTGAATCAGCCCAAATTTAAACAGCTCGATACCTTGAAGTGGAAGGCTTTCCTGACGAAGCCCAATGGCAAACCCTATAAAAAAGAGATCCTGGTCAGAACCATGAACGATCATACCGGAGTCATGCTGAAACAGCAAGGCCTGAAACCGACCACCAAAGGTGCCTATTCCGGTGAATTATTCATTGCCGATACCCTCACCCTCGACCAGCAATATTCCCTGCAGCTATTCAACCGCAGAGGACGTTTGCTCAAATCCGAAACTTTCCGGGTCGAGAATTATGATCTTAAAAAAGCATTCTTCAATGCCACTGTCAATAAACCTTATGCTTATGCCGGAGAGGATATCCGCTTCACGGTCTCAGCTTTTGATGCCAATAATCTTCCTTTACCTGACGCCCGGATTAGCGTTCTGGTAACACTGAGTCAAATTACAGATGTTTACAGTGACAACATGTTTATCCCGTTTTCCTGGAATCAGAAATACTGGGAGTACAGCACGCTTTCCGATCCCGGTGGAATTACCGTGATTCCTTTCCCCGACACGCTGAAACTGAATGCGCTGATGATGATGAATGCCCGCATAACCATCACCCTGCCCGAAGGAGAAAGCAAACAATATGACCTTACACTTCAGTATAATCCCGAAAAGATCCGCTATCAGCTGACCCAGGATAATGATAGCATCCGGGCGGTATATCTTTACAATTCGCAGATCCAACCGAAACCTGCCATCATTAAAGCCTTTAACGGGAATCTTCTTTACGAAAAAGAAGTAATGCTTCCGTATAGTTTTGCTGTAGAAGATTATCCCCTTCAATATCAGCTTATAACCGACAGTACGATCAGGGCTTCACTGGATTCACCCGATTACCCGGATGTTCATCCTTCCTTTGAAGGCTTGCGCACCTATGATTCAATCAATTTTACCCTGATTAATCCCCTCAAAATCAATGTGAACTATAAAATATTTCATGGATCAGAAGTGGTTGATGGTGGCAGCGGGAAACTGCTGGAATACCGAAAAAAATATCCTTCTGATGAAAGCTTCCATGTAATCTATTCCTACCGCCTCAGGGGAATGGAATATGTGAAAGAAAAGATCTTTCAATCGCGCGAAAAGGGGCTTACGGTGAAGATTAACCAGCCGGAAGTCATTTACCCCGGTCAGAAAGTTGCCGTAAGCGTTCATGTTACCGACTACAAAAACCGCAATGTTCGCAATGCCAACCTTGCTGCTTATGCCGTTAACACGCAGATTGGTGACATTAAAGAACCGGGTATGCCCTATTTTGGCACCACTAAAGGGGGGTTACTCAGGACTTTCCAGACCTGGAGTTCCCGTCCTGAGATCAATAATACAAAACCTGTAACCCGCTTTTATGCGCAAATGCCCTTTATGGCTGAGAGCCCCTATTACAAACTGGTTTATAATCATACGGGATTGGGAAAAGTCTATGAACCCATTGAGGATGACAAAACCGAATTCTGTCCGCTTGTGTTAAAAGGTCCTGAAAACCAGGCTATTTTCAGCGTGTATGTTGATAAAAAGCCAATTTTTTATGCTCAGACAAACCTCCGCAATCCGAATTCTTTTGAAGTTGCTCCCGGGAAACATGATGTGCAGATCCGGACCCGGCAAAAGATGCTGACTGTAAAAAATGTTGAGTTCATCCAGGGGAAGAAACTGTTTTTAAGTCTGAGTGATGACAGCCTGCGGAGAAATCCGGATGTATCCTATGTGAATCTTCCTCCGCCCTATCTGGAAGAAGAAAAAGAAGGGATCGCAAAACATCTCTTATATTTTTATCCTGCATTTGGGAAAAAAGCCAACAAGTATTACTTCATTCAGGGGAAACGGGTTTTCTGGGTTATGCAATGGAATCATTACAACCCAAACAATCTCGTTGGCAACTATTTTACAGTCGGACCCTTTGAAAGAGGGCTGATTACGGTTGCCTGTCCGGGTGAAGACAGCCTGGAATTCTATTTTGAACCGGGTTCAGGCTATACGCTTTATGATGATTCGGTGGTTGTAAAACCGCATGAGCAACTGAATCTGAATGTGCCTTCGATGCTGACCCAGATGGTTTATAATGCGCCCATGGTCCTGAGCGAAAGGGCTTTCCGCTGGCCCTTGTTGCCGGTGAAGCGTGAAATCCCGGCTCCGGCTCCGGTAGTGAAGCAAGTGCGCACCCATCCTGCATTGCATGATTACGGCACCACTTTCAGCGAAAAAGGGTATTCTCATTTCAGCCTGAAAAACAAGACTTCAAAAAACATCAAACGCATCTGGTTTTTCAACAAAGAAAATGAAAAGGATTCCCGGATATGCTTCAGTCCCTGTTACTGGATGCAATACATCAAGCCGGGTTTGTATGATATTATGATTATCTCGCAGAATGATTCGGTGTGCCTGTTTCCGGATTACCGGGTTAAACCTGACGGGACGCATTACAAATTCATCAATATTGCAGATTTCAAACCATATGACAGCCTCCTGATCAGCAATTTCGAAGACCGGATTGTAAAACTGAACCGTCCTGTACCCAGAGTTTTTGATAATCCTCCTGTTGCGGTGACCGATGTAAGCAAAGTCCTTAAAAGTGATACCAAAGAGAATAGAGTAAGTGGTTATCTCCTTGATCAGAACGGGAATCCCATTGATATGGTTACTGTTTTCCTTGAAAATGCAGGGGTATTTACAGCTGGTGCCATCACGAATCAGATCGGTTATTTTGAACTGAATGCCGGGAAACTGAATTCCGGACAGTTGAAAATCTTTCTGAACGGAAAATATTACACCTTCTACCCGTTGTTTATTGCCAGCGGAAAAAACACCGAGCTGCAGATCCGCCTGCCCAATACAGCCGGACAATCCTATAACTGGAACCTCAATCCGGTTAACGTCACCGCATCCTACTCCAATGGCAGTAATGCCTCCTATCTCAGTTACGACCAGGGGATCAGTGCAACGTCGATGGAGAGTGTATCGCTGATGAATGTTACTGTCAGCAAACAAGCTTATAACTGGAATCCGGTAAAGATTAAGCTTCCCGATCTGTCATCAGGCAGAGAGCCGGTTTCATCGATCAACCCGGAAGGTCAGGCACCTAAAAACAAATTCAGCGAGTTTCTGGATAAAATCAAAGGCGACACCAATGCCGGCCGGATCCGGTCGAAGTTCAGGGATTACGCCTATTTTATCCCGAATCTGTTTACCGATAAAAAGGGAGAAGCGCATTTTACCGTGATATTCCCCGACAACCAGACCATGTGGAAAACCATGGTTCCGGCCATTGATTATCACCAGCGAACGGGTCTGGGTATCTCCGAAATCAAAGCCTTTAAACCGGTGAATGCCACGCTGGCCCTGCCAAAATTCTGTGTGGAAGGCGATTCGATAAAAATTATCGGAAAGATCTACAACTACACCGAGCGCGACATGAGCCTGACATCTGCCTTTAAAATCAACTCCATCCGTAAATCCATGCAGAAGCAGGTTGTAAAGACATTTCTGACTGAATCCCACTATCTTTCAATTGATTCAAGCGGGACTTATCCTGTAGAATATTCATTCGAAACAGCGGATCAGTATGTTGATGGCGAACGCCGTGATCTGCCGGTTCTTGTGGATGGCACGGAAACAGCCACAAGCCGCAATTTTATGGCAGAAACAGACACTACGTTCATCATCAAATCTGAAAATGGTTTTGGGAAAACCACCCTGACCATTACCAATAACAAGCTCGACCTGATTACAAAAATGGCTGATCAGCTCATACACTACAGTTACGGCTGCAACGAGCAAACTGCTTCCAAACTTATAGCCTTACTCACACAGAAAAACCTTCTCCCCGCGCTTGGCAAGGCATTTACCGACGATAAGCTTATCGTTTCGCTGATCCGCATGCTGGAGAAAAACCAGTTAAAAAACGGGAGCTGGGGCTGGTGGTATCAGACCGATAAAACCGAAGAATGGATGACGGTTTATATTGTCAGAGCCCTGGAAATGGCCGTAAAAGCCGGGTTTCATACCCGTGCCCATATTAAAGGAGCCGAATACCTAAGGGCCAATCTGAACCGTTTGCTGGTGCCCGACCGCATTTTTGCCATTCAGATTCTGGCTAATTTTTACAACAAAGAGGAATACAAGTTAATGGTTCAGAAATTCGACAGTATCCCCCTGAGTTTGCAGGATCAGTTCCGGCTGATGCATCTGAAACAGATTCTGGGCATGCCTGTATCCATCGATACCGTATTGAAAAGCGTTTCGAAAAGCAAGGATGGCTGGTATTGGGGCGAAGAAGTGCTGGATTTCAAAACCAATATCATCCCAACCTCCGCACTGGCGTATGAAGTGCTGAAGAACGATACACTGGATCATGCAGCTGTTTTAAAACAAATCCGCCGGTACTTCCTCACGCATACTGCAAAGGCCCGCAATACCATTGAGCAGGCTGTGATGCTGCAAACCATTGTCGGGGATATCTTACTGGAAAACAGCCTGACCCAGGAGATTAACCCGCAACTACTTGTAAATGGCCAGCCGTATATGCTGAAGAAATGTCCGGAAACCATCAAAATTCCGGATAACAGCACGCTCATTGTATCGAAAAAAGGGGCTCCGCTGTATTTCTCAGAATTCCGCTATCAGCTGGAGAAGGATCCTGCCGTGACTGACAGCCTCTTTGCCATCAAAACCCGCATGGAACAAAAGGGAAAGGATAACCGCGTATTCGAAAAGTCGGTGCCTGTAAGCTATCAGATCGAAATCACCACTGCCCGTGCCACCGAATATGTGATGATCGAGGTTCCGATTCCTTCCAGTTGTTTTTATGCTGAAAAAAATGCCGGTAAAATGCCATATGAAGTCCACCGTGAATATTTCAACGATAAGGTTGTGATTTTCTGCCGCAATCTCCCAAAAGGCAAGCACCAGTTAACCGTAAGCCTGCAGCCCATGTTCGAAGGCCACTCCACCCTCCTTCCGGTCAAAGCCTCCCTGATGTACTACCCCGACCACTTCGGCACCAACGCCAAAAGCAAGGTGAGGGTGAGGGAGTAGGGG
>CAYLTH010000112.1:0-4772 GCA_964386485.1 uncultured Bacteroidales bacterium
ACCAGTATTTTAATGTATTATGCACGTTTATTTAATTAAATTATTTAACAAAAAGTTTTCTCGATGTTGTCTGATTTGAGGACAGACAGGAAACGATATATACACCGGAAACTGTTGGGAGTTCCATTTTGAAACTTGTGTTTCCTGATGGGATCCGGGCCGATGTGATACGCTTCCCTTCCATATTGAACAGGTCAATTTTTGCATCTTTTTCTGCACCACTGATAATGATACAATTGTTTACCTGAGAAATTAAAATACCTGACATCGGCTTATGGTCATCCAGACCGGGGAAATTATCCATATTCATGCGGTACATGGATCGACCATACGTGGCGGCAATAAGTGTATTCGACCCGGCATGAAATTTTAGATCAATAACAGGCACATTGGGCAACCCATTATTCATGAATGTCCAGCTAAAACCCTGATCATTTGAATAAAAAACACCACCATCTGTTGCTAAAAACAGGTTTCCGGTTGAACCCGGCTGAATGACTATTTTGTTTACCGGAATATCCGGCAGGTTCCCGCTGCGATCCTGCCAGGTTTGACCGTAATCTTCTGTCATAAATACATGCGGAAGGTATTCATCATACCGGAATCCGGACAGGGTAAGCCAGGCTTTTGCCGGATTTACGGGGTCGGCAGCAACAGAGGTAATATACCGCACAGGAAGTCCATTATTAACTTGTAGCCAGGCATTGCCTGCATTCTGGGAGATCCAGATATTGCCATCATCGGTTCCGGCCCAGACCACATTTTGATTAAGCGGGGAAACAGAGATAGTTGTAACAGTTCCGTAAACGACACCTCCAAAGCCGGGTCCATTGCTTAAATCCGGACTAACCGGAGTCCATGAATCTGCGAAATCAGTGCTTTTATAGATGATGTTCGATCCAAAATAGAGAATTGCCGGATTCTGAGGATCAAGCACATATGGACAATTCCAGTTGTAGCGGTCACTCCCGTTCATACCCCAGGTTGCCGGTAAAAAAGAAATCCCGCCATTGGTTGATTTTGAAAATCCTCCATATTGATATTCTGCATAAATATTTTGATTGTTAACAGGATCGACTGTAACCCTGAACCCGTCACCACCATATATTTCAGCCCAGTCAGACAACCCACCGCTCAGGGTACGAATCGTTCCGTTATCCTGTGTTCCACCGTAATAATGATTCGGATTCTGGTTATCGTTTTCACAGGTATAAAACTGTGTAACAGGCAAATTCACCAAATGGTTCCATCCTGCTCCCTGAGTCGAACTCTGATAAACTCCTCCATCATTTCCCAACATAAGAAACTGATTATTAACCGGATGGATATGCAATGCATGCTGGTCTACATGAGCCTGACCGGTAATATCGAACCAGGAAGTACCCCCGTCCACAGTTTTATGCATCGTAACGCCCAGAATGTATGCAATTTGTGGATTAACAGGATCGGCCTGAACACGCCCAAACCACCATCCAAAGGAAGAGAAACAAGTCGTTAAAGAACTTCCGTTCAATTCTGTCCAGCTCAATCCATTATCAATTGATTTATACACTCCGTCAAAAAAACCGATCCGGTCGGCATACACTGCGTACAAGACTTCCGGTTGATTGCGGCACACACTTATACCGATGCGGCCAATATTGGGTCCGGCAGGCAAACCATTCGTTAATTCGGTCCATGTTTGCCCGGCATTGGTACTTTTGTAAATACCGCTGCCATCTCCCCCATAATCCCGCCTGTGAGGTCTTCTTACCCTTTGCCAGGTTGTTGCATATACTATATTAGGCTGTGTGGGATGAACCAATACATCGACTGCCCCTGTTGAGTCATTGATATACAGGACTTTCTGCCAGGTTTGTCCGCCATTGACAGATTTAAAAATACCCCGTTCCGGATTATTCGAAAATAATCTTCCCATGGCTGCAACATAAACAATATCAGGATTTTGCGGATTAACAGCGATTCGACCGACACTGCCGGAATTTTCCAGACCCAGGTAATTCCAGTCATTTCCTGCATTATCGGATCGATAAACACCCAGACCATCATAGGTAACCGACCCTCCTCCTGCATTCGCTTCTCCGGTGCCGGCATATAAAATAGCGGGATCCGATTGAGCGATGGCGATATCTCCGATCGACAAACTCAATGCATCATCAAAAACCGGAATCCAGCTACTTCCTCCGTTTGTTGATTTAAAGATTCCTCCTGAGGCTGTTCCGGCATAAATTGTCTGATAATCCAAACCCGGCATCTCAATATCCGAAATCCGGCCGCCAATGTTGTCCGGGCCCACCAACTCCCATTGAGTCAACAAAGTCGTTGATTTCTGTTCCCTGAGTGCTTTTATACCCTGTACAAATCCTTTCCATGCTTCAATATTGATCTGATCATAGGGGAACACCCTTTGTAGATAAAACCAGTCGCTGGGTGCTTTTGCATTGATTTCCTTTGTCTTCCATTGATCTTTTTGAAAGAATAAAGTCACAGAAATCAAAAAACACAACAGCATTTTGAGGATATGATACTGCATGGGGTTTTGTTTATACCTGTAAAGATAAATAAAAGCTGTTAATTGAGTTCTTCATTGGCTGTTTCCCGCTGAGTCTGATTGCTAACTTCATTACCTAAATACCTCCTGACCAAACCATGTCCGAGGTAAATTAAGGGGGTTAACATAATGGCAATGATTATCTTAGCCACATAACCTGTCGATGCCATATTCACGTAATCGAAAAAGCTGATTTTGCCGGGCAGCCAGAATGCAATCCCTGCAACAATAAAAGTATCTATAAATTGAGAAACAAGGGTTGAACCCGTTGCTCTGAGCCAAATCATCTTGTGTCCGGTACGTTTACGGATAAACCAGAAAACCAGAACATCAACAAGCTGGGAAGTAAGAAAAGCTGCTATGCTCCCGACAATTATCCACATGGATTGCCCAAAAACGGCATTGAATTGTTCGTTATTTACAGGTGAAAAAGAGGCTGACTTTGTCCACATTCCGGCCAATAAAATGAGAAAAGCATAGCCAATCAGTATGGCTGTCAGAAGAGTCAGGTTACGCACCCCTTTTTTACCGAAATATTCATTGATGATATCGGTAGTCAGAAAAACAACAGGCCAGGGAATTATTCCGATACTCAGCGCAAAAGGTCCGATCTGGATCAACTTTCCGCCAATCAGTTCAGCAACAATGGCATTGGTAATAAAAAAACCTGCCAATATTAAAAAGAGCTTTTCCTTCCTTCCATTAAACATTGTGAAATATTTTTATATTGACAGTGCAAGATAATTTTTTTTACTTTTGTTTCTATCTATAATACCAAAATTATGAAAAAAATAACTTTCGTTCTTGTTTTCATTCTTTCTGCATACATGGCTTCAGCTCAGTATGAAATCAGCGGAATAATTTCATACGCTAATTCCGGATCCACCCCTATGACCAATTGTACGGTTTATCTGCTTTCTGGTTCTGATACACTGGCTCAGACCATTTCTTTGGCGAACGGCAGCTATTCCTTCACAAATCTTACTCCCGGAACTTATTCTGTTATTGTTAAAACCAGCAAACCGTTTGGTGGTGTAACCGGAGGTGCAGATGCTTTGTTTACCCTGAGGCATTTTGTAGGGATACCACCATTACTGACTGGTATCCGGCTCAGAGCGGCTGATTTGAATGGAGACAATCATATTACTCCCGTTGATGCCCTTATCAATACCCGTCGTTTTGTGAATCAAATCCCGAGTTATCGGCCGCCCTATGTTACTCCTCCCGGAGCACCGGATTGGATTTTTGATGATGTTCTGGTTACCATAACGAATACTTCAGTTACAGCCAATATTAAGTCAATTTGTGCTGGGGATGTGGGTGGAAGTTATATACCGGCATTTTAAAAAAAAGAGGTTGCCTTTAAAGACAACCTCTTTTTTCAGGGTATACAATCAATTATTTAGAAGATATACCGAACTCCGAATTGTCCGTACCAGCGTGATGTACCGATTCCTGCATCACTGATGGTTTTAACATCGAGATCAGCAGCATTGCGATAGGTGAATTTCGGGGTAGTACCATCTGCATCAAATCCTTCAAATTTAACAAGCGGATAAGTTGCATTGGCAACATAGTATTTCCATCCCCATTCAGGATTGATGAGATTGGCAATATTAAAGAGATCGAAGGTTAACTGTAAGGTGTGTTTGTGTCCTTTGATATCCATATAGAAATCCTGTGCCAGTTTAAGGTCAAGAGTATGTTCAAAAGGCAGGCGGGCACCATTGCGTTCGGCATAACCTCCACGGTTTTTGCTTAAATATTTGTCATCTTCGATAAACTGATTGAGGGCTTCCCATTGCTGAGCAGCAGTAACAGTAGTATTTCCGGAAGTATAATCAATAAGATTAATTTCTGACTGATTATTCGGAATCCAGATAAGATCCTGATCATTTACAGCATCTTCACTGGTCATTTTGTAGCCGTCGAGATAGACATAGGAGAAACGGTTACCGGATTGTCCGTTGTAGAACAAGCTCAGCGTTGTAGCAAAATGCTTGGCATAGTTAATCTTATAGTTAAAGAAAGCAACCACACGGGAGCCCATATCAAATCCTGTATAGGCCAGATCCAGGTTATTTCTTCCGTTAACATTGGCTGTATATCTCCATTGTGAAGAATTCTGTGAACTTGTTCCATCCACAACACCTTTAGCATGGCCAATTGTGTAGGCTAAACTTCCGCTAAACCCTTTATCAGCAGGTTTTTGCAATTGAAC
>CAYLTH010000112.1:4872-7473 GCA_964386485.1 uncultured Bacteroidales bacterium
TTGCTCATCAGGTTGATTTCACCGGATGGTTTGGCAATGGTTGCTCCGACATCCTCGGCAGTGTATTGTCCCTGAGGATCCGAAATGAATGGTACTGTATCCTTTGTTATGCTCAGACCACCGATAATCATACCACAATTGGAGTAAGCACCGGCAGGCCATACAAATGGTACGCGGCTGGTAAAGATTCCTAAACCTCCGCGAATCTGGGTTTTCTTATCATTGTTAACATCGTAATTGAATCCAATTCTGGGTGAAAGCATTAACTGACTTTTCGGCATTTTACCGGATTGAGCACCTTTAATATCATAACCGGCTTCTGTAATTTTTGCCAGGGTTGTATCAAACTGAGGAATTTCAATAGGATCATCGCTAAACATCGGAATATCAAGACGTAAGCCACCAGATAATGAAAACTTCTGATTTACTTCCCATTTGTCCTGGACATAAAAACCTAATTGCATCGCATTGAATTCGGCTGCAGCAGCTGAACCATCACCGGTTTTATCGTCAACAAGGCTATAGCTTCTTGAATAGGTAGCCTTATCCAAGCCCAATAAGAACTGGCTGATATTGTTGTAGTTGTAGCGTCCGAAGTTTTCACGGATAAACAGGTTGTACATTTTGTAAAACTCATTGTGTGTACCAATTGTAATGGTATGTTTTCCCATGAAAATATCAAAGTTATCAGTGATCGTCATAATATTCTGATTCAGCTCATTGGCTGATGAAAAACGCTCACTTCCGAATATAATGTATTTGTTATTCCCGTCTTTAATTCTGACCCATGGGAAATCAGCTCCGTTCGGATCGCGGTCGTCTTTTACGGTTGTATAGCCTAAAATCAGGTTATTGGAAAATTTCTTTCCCAGTGAACTGTTGATTTCAAAAGCGGTTGAATTGGTTGTGGATTTAAAGTTGATCCAGTTATTCGTATAAACGATCTGGTTGGGACTTGACATATCATATGGATATACAGACACTCCTTTGGTGTAGGAATGACGCAATGTTAACTTGTGATTTTTAGCCAGGTTGTAGTCTAAGCGAATTAAAACCTTCGAACTTTCGATCGTTTTTTTCGGATTAACATAACTTCCCGGATCATACCCATAAACGTTATTCAGCATGTTTTCCAACATAGTGAGACTATCCGGATTGTTTTTAACATTACCGGTATAATCACCCAAAGAGTAAGTTAGCGGAATTTCTTCCTTTTGCATTTCAGCATTCAGGAAAAAGAACAATTTATCCTTGATAATCGGTCCGCCAACACTTAACCCATATGTATTGGCTGTAAAAGGATCCGCTTTTTTTCTTAAAGAATCAACTTCGGTAGGTTTCTTACCGGTAAAGCCCTCATTCCGCATAAAGAAATAAGCACTTCCTTTCACTACATTGGTTCCTCGTTTCGTAACAGCATTGATACCGGCTCCTGCAAAACCACTGAGTTTCACGTCATAAGGTGCCACTGAAACCTGAAATTCTTCAATAGCATCCTGGCTAAATGGATTGATCCCTAATTGACCACCATTGGTTCCACTTGAAGCCAGACCAAATACATCGTTATTAACTGCACCATCCACGAAAATTGAATTGTACCTGTTATTGGTACCGGCAACAGAAACTCCCCCACCCACGATTGTGGCTTGTGGTGTTAGTCTTAACAAATCATTCAGACCTCTGTTAATGGTCGGTAATGCCATAATTTCACGGTTTCCGATGAAGGTTTCTGCACCGGTTTTATTCCCGTCAAACATATCATAGCGTTGTGCACTAATCTCAACACCTGCAATGGTGGTTGATTTCTCCGACATGTTGATGTTTAAACGATAGCTTTGGCCGAGACTCAAAAATACGTCGGTGTTAACGTAGTTCTCATATCCAACAAACGAAACAGTTACTTTATATGGCCCTCCCACGACCATATTCGGAATGTAGAATAACCCATCCGCATTGGTGGTGGCGGTATATTGTGATCCTGTCGGCGTATGGACAGCCACAATACCGGCTCCCGGAAGGGTTTCACTTTTACCACCAATGACCCGGCCATTCATGCTGGATGTGGTGACTTGTGCCATCAGGGAAATACTCCCCAATAACATGACTATCAGAACAATAGTCGTTTTGAGTACTTGTTTAATCATAATGTTTGGTTTTGGTTAGGTTTAATTCATACAAATGACCTCCGGTTTTATCAACCAGATATTTTCAATATGTTAAGTTTCAGTTAATTATAAACCTCTAACACCCTCACAATATACCCTTGAAATTTACATCAAAATTGTTCAGATTATTCAGATAGATTTCAACATAATCCGCAAGTTTTGAACTGCTTTCTATATAAAAGCAGGATCTAAAAACCTGAATCATCAGCAGATAACAAGTTATTTAATCAACAGGAAGTAGTGAAATACAATAGCTAGAAATCAATAAATTCCTGAAAAAGCACCTGTAGAAAGGACTTTCCTTCTTTTATCGCTTTATCCCGTTCAGAACCGGAGAATGTCATCTCATCAAACATACCTGTCGTGTTTTGGTATATATAATAACCTTCCGGTTTAATCCAGCCTCCGCCGACATTGATTTCCCAGAATGCAAATT
>CAYLTH010000112.1:7573-10994 GCA_964386485.1 uncultured Bacteroidales bacterium
ACAGTGTTTTTATACCAGGCTTCGGTTTTAACCCGCTTCAGGTAATCACCCAGGCATGAATCCGCATAATAAGCTGAATTAACAAATTGCTTTTCATTGCCACCAAAACTGAGTACCGGCTTCATGGGTTGATCATATGGACTATGTGAACTCATTGTAAACATGGCCGTGAAAAAGGGCTGCTTTTCTGTGCGCATTTCCCGGATATGACGATCATACAGATATTGATCGTGAACCCCGAGTTTCCCTTGCGGAACATCTTTGTCAAAGTCTTTCAACTCAATAATCCGGTCAAACTCATTAAACATCATGTATGCCCGCAATCCTCCATAGATCAGTTGTCCGCCGAAATAAAATGAAGAATGATAGCCGGCAGCATTCATTTTCTTCGTCAGGCTGGGAAGCTTAATGAATTTATTGCTGTGATGCGTTATAGCTGTAACAGGAATCGCCGGAAATCCGCCAAATATGGAAGCCATTCCCTGCTGCGAGCGGTTACCACTGGCATAAAAGCCGGTAAATAATACCCCATCCTTCTCCAGTTCATGAAAGCGCGGAGTAATACCAGGTTCACCACCCAGCGATTCAATCAGATCTGCTGACCAGCTTTCCAGGATTATAAACACGATATTGGGTTGTTTCAGGTTGAAAAGTGAAACCGTGGTATCCTGATCTGTCTGAAACAAACTGTCTACGGTGCGTTTTGCTTCCTCCTGAGTGTAAAACAGGAATGGATTTTTATCTTCGAATTCCTGATTATTAATATAACTGTGGAGCATGTTGAATGCCGGATTAACAGCCACAAGATTCAGGATATTATGTCTTGAATAATAGGATTCACTCTGATTGACCGGTACCTGCTGTAGTCCGCCCCTGATCCCGATTCCCAATAATACCGGCATAAGCAGCGCATATATTGCCACTGGAATCCAATGTTCTTTAAGCCGGGAAAAAGAAGGCATAATCAGTCTTTGGAATACCAGTAAAGAGCTGATAAACAAAACAATGAACAGGGTAATTAAAACAATAAATTCACCAGTAGAGGATGATTGGGCAATTTCTCCGGGATTTTTTAAATAGTAAAGCGATTTGTAATCCAGTTTAGTTTTCCATTCGGCATAGACTCCGGTTTCGCCAATTGCAAGTAAACTGTAGAAGAAAAGGACGAATCCAGAATAGAATAATTGAATGTAGTATAGTATTTTTGATTGTCTAATTGACTGTATAATACTGATAATGAAAGGAATGGCAATCAGGTAACATAGTGTGGCCAGATCGAGCCTGAAGGCATGAGGAAAGAGCCACAAAATTTCAGCAAATGAAATTTTTTCGATCCGAATAAGAGTTGCGTGATACACCAGAAAAATAATTCTGGGCACATTGAAGAAAATCAGCCAGAATATAGCCTGATAAACAATATTTTTAATCAGTCGGCTCAATAGTTTTTTTTGCAAAAGTACGAAAGCAGAAACAGCATTACGCTTCCCCCCCACTTTTCTTCCTAAAGAATTCCGAAGAAGGCAATAACCAGTAAGGCTAAGCGGGAGATGATTGGGGTTGGATTCTCACGGTTTGAGATTAAGTTGTGGTTAAAAAATATTTTGACTCCATGGTTGATAAAACAAGAATATGTTGTACATTTGTCAACCATTAACCAAAATATTTATGAAAGACATTGTAGCAAAACGTTTAAAAAGCGCAAGATTGATGGCCGGACTATCGCTGCGTGAACTATCTGAAAAGATTGGAAACGCAGTGAGTTATAATGCCATTGCCAAGTACGAAAAGGCTGAAATGATGCCAGATAGTAAGGTATTGCTGGTTTTATCCAGGGCACTTCATGTTAAGCCAGATTATTTTTTCAGACCGTACTCTGTTGAAATACAGGATATAGCTTTTAGAAAGAGAAAAAAGCTGGGCGTAAAGAAGGTGAATTCCTTAAAAGAGGAGATTACCGATTCAATTTCCCGATACGTTGAGATTGAACAATTGTTGAACATTGAAACTGCTTTCCACAATCCGATTCGGGATTTATTAATTACTGATGGTGAAGACGTTGAGTCAGCCGTTAACCAGTTAATAGCATACTGGAAGATTGGAATTAATGCTATTCCAAACGTTATTGATCTTTTAGAAGACAAAGAAATCAAAGTTGTTGAGATTGATGCCCCATTGGAATTTGATGGAATGTCCGGCTGGGCTGACCAACAAATACCGATTATTGTAGTCAACAAGAATTACGAAAATGAAAGGAAACGATTTACTGCTTTGCATGAACTGGGGCATATTTTATTAAATTTCAATACAAAGCTTACTGAAAAGGAGCAAGAAAAGCTTTGCCATCGATTTGCCGGATCTTTACTTATACCAAAAGAGACTTTTCTTTCAGAACTTGGAGTAAAAAGAAATACGATTAGCAAGGCAGAACTTATAAACCTGAAAGAAACCTATGGTTTTTCCATTCAGGCGATCATGGCCAGGGCCAGGGATCTTGAAGTAATTTCACCATACTACTACCAACAGTTCTGCATCCAGATTTCAGGGAACAGGGTTGAAGAAAATCTGGGGCATTTCGTTGGAAAGGAACGATCTGACAGGTTTAGAAATTTAGTTTTTCGTGCAGCATCCGAAGAAATAATATCAATGAGCAAGGCTGCCAATCTTTGCAATCAGAAACTTGCATCATTCAGGGACGAATTTGTTGCCATATGAAAGTAGTTGTTAATGATGCCAATATCCTGATTGATCTTGTAAAGTTGCAGTTACTGCCCCATTTTTTTGCACTTGCCTGGGAATTTCATACAACTTCTCTTGTGCTTGACGAATTGTATGATTACCAACAAGAGGCTTATGCGGACTATATTGACAATAAACGACTAATTATTGATGATCTAGATGGCGATGAACTTTCTGTTTTATTGGATTTTCGGTTGGAGAAACCACAGCTATCAGAACAAGATTGCTCAACGATTCTTTTGTCAATGAAAACTGATGGATTGCTGATAAGCAGCGATAAAAATCTCAGAGAATTTGCTAAGTGTAAAGGGCTTGAAGTTCATGGTCATCTATGGCTATTTGACCAAATGGTGAACGCAAATACAATAACACCATTACGTGCAGCAGAAAAGCTGAATGAGCTGAAAAACATTGTCAATCCCAGATTGCATTTACCAGAAGTAGAATACAAGAGAAGAATAAATCTATGGAAGGATGGCACTTCACCCCGGTTGAGTTCCGGATGAATTATTAACTTTACAGCACGAATGATGTCCATCAGCACTTCCATCGGTTTAATTAAACGTCAACTCCCTCAAGGAGTCCGGCTGGTTGCTGTTTCGAAGTATAAAAGCATTGAAACCATACTTGAAGCATATTCCTGCGGGCAGAAAATATTTGGCGAAAATAAAGTTCAGGAACTGGC
>CAYLTH010000113.1:0-10411 GCA_964386485.1 uncultured Bacteroidales bacterium
AAAAGGAGGTGTTATATTGATATCTTAAAATTGAAAAAATGAAAAAGAGTGTTCTTATACCTTTAATTCTGATTACCGTCATGATATTATTTCAATCGTTCACCAATAAAAATACCAATAAAACGGAGGAACAAAAATATACCGTTATCCAAAAAGACCAGGATTTCGAGATCCGGTTTTATCCATCTGCTACTTTTGCTACGATAAAATCGAATGCAAAATCCTACAAGGAATTGGCAAACCCCGGTTTTCGCAAACTGGCCGGATATATTTTTGGCGGGAACGAAAGCAACACCAACATTTCAATGACCGCACCTGTTCACATGGATATCAATGATACTGTTTCCAGTATGAGTTTTGTCATGCCTTCATCTTATAGCAAAGAAAATCTGCCCAGGCCGAATAACCCGAATGTAATCATTCAGGAAACAGCTGAAGAATATGTTGCCGTTATCCGATTTGGAGGATATGCTTCTGATAAGGATTTAAAATTCTATTCAGAAAAGCTGCTCCAAATTCTAAAGGAAAAAGGGATCTCCTCCTATGGACATACCCGGTATTTAGGCTATAACCCCCCATTTCAATTTTTTAACAGAAAAAACGAAATTATTGTTTCGGTTGTTTGGAAGGCAGAATAGCGATTTCCTAACATCACAAGTATTGTTATTTCGTCGCCATCTTGGCTACAACTTTGCGTTCAAAGGAATAGAGGTGTTTTCCGTCAGCGGAATACATTGATTTACCACCTTTTCGTGCATTGTAGAAAGTGGCTTTGCCGGTATTAACATCGATGGCAAACTGATCATCGTTTTCTTTCTGGTAGAAGGCAGTGGTTCCGTAGATACCGTTGAAGTCGCCGGTTTTGGTGCGAACAGCCCATACCAGCGCTCCTGTTTTCATGTTGTGTGCACTCACACCTTTGCTTCCGATAATAATTACATTGTCCTTGTTTACATCATCACCCAGGGTGAGCGGGTTGATAATCTTTTCGGCCAGGGAAATGTCATCATCAGCCAGCTGGATTTCATAAATATCTTTACCGGTCTTGTATTCGAGCGAATAAAGTGCTTTTCCGCTGCATACAATCAGGTTTTTGTCGTTCACAAACATATTCGAAATACCCTTTTTGAAACGCTCGCTTTCCCAGATTTGTTTGCCGTCGCTTACGCTGAATGCCTGAACATTGTACGGACGAACATTCTGATAATTGATTGAACGATAGGTGGTAGTGGTGCTGGATCCATCGGAACGGGTTTCCGTTTTAACGGTAATGCCTTGTACTTCAACAGCTCCGCCCACCTGCAACACTAAGACATCGTCAATTTTATAAAGACCGGGAATAGCGCGTGCGTCTTTGATTTCAGGAGAAGTCCATACCAGTTTACCGGTGTAGACTTCATATTTCTTCAGGTATTGTGAGGAACGGCTCTTAAAATCAAGGATATACACATAATCTCCATCATACAAAGGATCAGCCACACAACCATAAACCCCTTTGGCCACCAAACGTCCGGGAGTTTTAACCCGTGCAAATTCTTCAAACGAAACATCATAGGTTGCACTCCATAATGGCTTACCGGTGATGTAATCAAATACCTGTAAACCAGATAATTGTAGCATTAATTTATCCCCTTGGGCTAAAACAAAACTAACAACCGGTTCCCGGGAAACTACCTTTTTCTCAACAAATCCTCTGTAGGTCTGTTCCCAGACAACCTTGCCGTTTTCTGCATTGATTTTGATAATCTGGTTTTTGAATCCTTTAAACAGTGAACCCAGGAAAGTACGCGGCATATTGATCATGGTGATCATTTTGTTTTCTTTGTCGAACAGATATTTTCCGACAGGAGTATTCATGGTGGTTGTGCTCCATAAAGTTTCACCGGTGCGGGCTTTCACCATGGTCAGCGCATCATTGGTAACAATGGCATAGGCATCCATTTCCGATACATAAATGATTTCGTCGGGATGTACGATTCCCTGGTATTTGTCTGTATTCCACAGCATTTTGCCGGTTTCAATATCCACAACAACCATCTGGTCTTTTCCCATTTTCTTATCGAAAAGAAAAATCGCTTTGGAAGCATACATTGGAATCTGCAGATCGATTTTTTTGATTTTATCAAATATGTCGTTGAATTTGGCGGTCCATTTTAAAGAACCGTCTCCATCTTTCAGGATACTGAAATACTTTTCGTTGCTGCCATGGATAATTCCTTCTCCTTCATCCATCCCAATTTCGTCAAAATCATGGGAAAGTTTTACCTCCCAGATTGTTTTCATTTCTTCCGGTTTCTGGGCCAGGGTGGTGAGTGCCGCGAAGGCCAGGAAAGCCAGGGTCATTGTTTTTTTTAGCATAATGTTTTGTGTTTTATTTTATTTAATAGAAATAGATTTACCGAATGAATTCGTAAAGTGCAGTCAGCCTAACAGTCCGCTTTTCCTGAAAGTTTTGACATTTCTGATTTTAACAATTATTTAACGAAAGAAATGCTGTTTTGATGATGCTTTTCATTTTTGCCTTAACCTTTGCTATATTTGTAAAAAATAATCAAATGAAAGCTAAAATGGATTTTACTGCTGTTATTGAAAAATCAGAAGACGGATGGTATGTTGGTCAGCTTGAAGAAATGCCGGAAGTAATATCACAGGGCAGAGATATGGATGAAGTGATGGAAAATCTTAAAGATGCTACAGAGTTGATCATTAATACCCGAAGAGAACAATCAAATATATCTCATACAAATAAAAATGTTACGAGAAAACGTTTGACATTATCAGAATGAAACGGACAACTTTTATTCGGCATCTGCAAAAG
This sequence comes from uncultured Bacteroidales bacterium, assembly GCA_964386485.1. Lineage (GTDB taxonomy): Bacteria > Bacteroidota > Bacteroidia > Bacteroidales > CAIXZF01 > CAIXZF01. Next base: position 2,819 of record CAYLTH010000113.1, read on the forward strand.
CAAAAATGTCATATTCTTAGAGAAGGTTCCAAGCATACTATAGTAGTTAACATTTTGAATAACAGGCAAGCTACGGTCCCAAGACACACTGAATTGTCAGATTTATTGTGTAAAATTATCTGTAAACAGCTTGATATTAAAGAATTATAGAAAGAATTAAGATTGAAATAGTGTCGGAAAATAGGTTACATGATTTCTATAAAAATAAGGGCGACTCCGATCAGAGCCGCCCTCGTTTATTTAGTTTAAAACGGAAAATTATTTCGTTTTTTCAGCAAGCATGTGTTTGGCAAGGAATTTCTCCATGGCACCATAGAAATCATATTGATTATCCTGGTTATGGAATCCATGACCTTCATCCTTTTTAACCATATACTCTACTTCAACACCCCGTGCTTTCAGGGCTTCCACCATCTGATCGCTTTCTGCAATGTTGACGCGCGGATCATTGGCTCCCTGCGCAACAAATAGCGGGGCCTTGATCTTATCAGCATGGAAAACAGGAGAAGCCTCCCGCATCAGCAGGCTGTCTTTTTTTGGATCACCCACCATTTCATAAAACTGATCAAGATACGGTTTCCAATACGGAGGAATGGTATTCATAAAGGTGAAAAGGTTAGAAACACCCACATAATCAACTGCACAAGCATACAGATCCGGCGTAAAGGCAACGCCGGCAAGGGTTGCATATCCGCCATAGCTGCCACCATAAATGGCAATCCGTTGTGGATCGGCGATACCTTCTTTTTTCAACCATTCCACACCATCTGTAATATCATCCTGCATGGTTTTGCCCCATTGTTTAAAAGAAGCTTCCCAGAATTTGCGGCCGTAGCCGGTACTTCCGCGGAAATTCATCTGTAAAACAGCATATCCGCGGTTCGCAAGGAATTGAATTTCAGGATTGTAATACCATTCATCGCGTGCCCAGGGGCCACCATGCGGATTGATGATAACCGGCAGATTTTTGGCTTCAACACCCCTCGGGAGAGTCAGATACCCGTGAATGGTCAGACCATCACGACTCTGGTAGCTAACCGGTTTCATTTCGGCCATGTGTTCCTCATTGATCCAGGGGAATGGATTGGCTGCTTCGGTCGTTTTCAGTGTCTCGAAATCGAAAATGTAATACTTGCCGGGTGAACGATCATTGCTTACATGAACGATACCGTTCTTCCGGGCATCATCATAGCCTACAATATTGATTTCATAATCTTTAAACTGATCCTGAAGTTTTTGATCAATTGTTTCCCATTCTTTGTCAAAGAAATGTGTTTCACTTTTTTCAGCTGTCCAGTTAACAGCAGCCAGTACCTGACGCTTTGTGTCATAGAAAATATATCCGAGATCGTAATCAGGATTGGAATATAGTTCTTTCACTTCTTTTTTAGCAATCGGGTCATATTCAACAAGAACAACCTTGTCGCGACCGATATTGGTCATTACATAAACATTCTTATTGTCTTTGTCGAACGCCTGTGGAGAAAATGATTCTTTGTAGGAAGTCGTCAAAATTTCGGTAAACGGATCTTTTTCTGTATTGCGGAATAAATAGGTAATGTTTACACCATCAGTTTTGGTAGCAAAACGAATGACTCCGGCATTATCGGTAACCCAGCTGTCGAAGTTTTCTTTATTGTCATAGAGAAGTGTTAAAGCTCCGGTTTCAATATTAAGAAGATAGGGATCGAAATATTCCTTTGTCCGTTTATTAATGGTGACGAGCATTTCTTTTTCTCTGCCTTTCACAAAATGGAGATCATCGAGGATGCCAGAACGAATACCCGGGAAAGGAGTGAGGGCTTTTAAATCAGATCCGTCAGGTTTAACGGAGAAAAGCTGAAAGTTTTCATCTCCTCCGATATCCTGAGCATACACGATCCGTTCGCCTTTCCAGAAATAACCGCCAATACTGCGTAGTGTATCATTGGTAACCCTGACAGCCGTGGTGTCGCCCACTTTTTGAACGTAGATATTCATTTTGCCCTGAAAATCAGCACGATATGAATAATATTGCCCATCCGGAGAGATGCGGAAGGTACTTTTAAGACCATTTTTGAAGAAGTCCTTCATTTCGATCAGGGGAGCTTTTTCCCCGGTCGAGGATGTTTTGGGTTTACAGCCGGCCATCATCAGCACAACCGTAACCGGTAACAGGATTAGCATTGTTTTTCTCATATTAACAGTAAATTAAGTGAGTATTGAACATAAAATAATAAAACGAATTTACAGGGAATTAAGTTCAATTCCCGTATTTTATTCATGTTGTAAATGGAGATTTCTTAATGATTAAGGATTTTTAATGCATCGTATTGAAAATGCTGCCTGGCTGCGGTTCCCAAAAAAGTTAGTGACATAGTTTACACTAAAGTAGGTGTGAAAAGCCCATGCGTCTTCATTACCATAGGTCGAAGAACTCCAAAAGCTTGCAGCGTCATGTAAGGAATGGAAATAAAATCCGAGATTATCCCGGCGTCCTCCTGGCAGGGCTGTAAATCCGCTTAGGTTTGTAGCGCTATGATAGATATAATTATTCCAATGCGTATTTCCGGTTTCTTTCAATTTTCCTCCGGCAACCTGCAACCCACCCAGGAAGGTAATAAGTGTTTCGATATCGGGTTGACTGGGGACATGGAATCCTGGAGGGCAGATCCCCTGTGTACCGGGTGTCACAGAATATTGCATCGCTTCTGACCAATTATAGAGTCCTCCATAAACATCACAATTCTGAAGGTCATTGTTATAGCAGTATTTTTCAATAACAGCATTATTGGAGGGCATTTCGGTCCCGTTAATCGGATTGCCAACATTAAGGTTTTGTTTAAACCAGCACTGTGTCCCGATTTTAACGGTTTCATAGGTTATTCCTTCATATAATACGGTTGGAATACCCGGACAGGGTATGCCCATTATGATAGGGGGCACATAGGTTGCATCAAGATCTCCATAACAAAGACCTCTGAGTGTTGGAGTAATTGTTGTTCCGGGAGGTATGGTTATGGCAGATTGATTAAAAGCCCAGTCTCCATGTGGAAATGAAGTCTGCATTCCGACAAATCGTTTCATAACCGACATAGCATCAACAGAATTAGCAAAACCGGAATTATCCACATCGGCTGCCAGAAGTTTTAAGCCGGTTAATGGAGCCATTCCAACAAAATGTTTCATAATCAAAAGAGCATCGACAGCATTTCCGCCACCCCAGGGTAATGTTGAATTTGCTTCAAGTGTGTATGTTCCCGGAGGTACATTAGTGAAGGCGAAACTGCCATTGGCAGCCGATAACGTTGAATCAACGAGTACCGCGCCACTCATGAGTTTTATTTCGCAAAACGCAATTGGTACGGTTCCGGATTCACCATAGAATAGATTTCCACCTACGGATCCGTTCCCGCTTGGAACTTCTGAGAAGCTGATATCATCAAGATACCAGTTGTCAAAAACGATATTTGATCCGGACATGATAAAACTGATGTATAAACTGTCTCCGGAAAGGCTGTCGAGGGTAAGCAGTACTTCTTCAGGACCCGTTGTGCCAAGAGCCATGTTGTATGTCCAGGATGTTTGCCAGGTAATATAATCCGTCGTGGTTAATAAAGTGAGCATTCCGTCTGCATTTCCGGAAGTAATGAAATTATGTTTGAAGGATAATTGCAGTTCTGTGATTCCTGAAATATTCACCGGGGGGCTTGTCAGATAGGCATAACCTGCCTGATCAGGGAAAAAGCATTCCGCTGTGAATTCCATGCTGTCGCCTCCGGCATAATTTGTATTCCCGACAGTCCAGAAAATATCCGTATTAGAAGTATAATCCCACCAATCCGGTGGAAGCAAATTATTTAAAACATAGGAACAGGTTTCAATGTATGGTAAACTCCGGTAGGGATCAGGTCTGGTTTTGAATGAACGAACTGAACAACTGAGGGTATCATCGCTGTTGTAGCCGGAAACACTCCAATAATATAGGGTATTGTAGTCAGGTACGGTAAAATCAAAATTGGTTTCAAATCCGGTATTCTGACCGTTCACCAGATTCGTTGGCGGATTATCCGTACCTAAATAAAACAAATACCCGTTTGTATTTGGGGACTCGTCCCAGCTAAATAGTCCTGATTTCGAAACCATTGTGTCAGTTACAATGGGATAGTTTAAATCCGGACATGGTATTATAACGACGGTATCTTTAATAGAAACGTCATCAATGGCAATATCACTATCCATATACAATGGATCTTCCACTCCGCGAAATCGTATTTTACATGCAGAACTCATGAAAGGAGTCAGATCAAGGATAACTTGTTTCCAGACCCCATGCCGCTTTAAAGTCGGATTAACATCCAGAACCCAGTCCCCGTTATACCAGATATCAATAAGCAATTCACTTTCACTCCAATATGAATTAAGAGTCCCAACCTGATACCAGAAAATGCATTTTGGATGATTCAATGTTGTGATATCAAACTCCGGAGTGATCAATTCAGAGGAGAGAGTCTGATTTGGCAGGCTGTCATCTAAAAGTGCGTACCTGCCGGTGCCACTGGTATGATCATGGTAAGGACCCCACGCAGAAAAGGAGCGGATCACCCAGGATTCCTCTCCAGACATGGCCCAACCTGCAGGAATATCAAAGTTTAAATCAAAATTTTCGGTCCAGGGGAATTCACTTATGGTTCCTGCAGTCGTAAAGCTCCAGACAGGGCATCCGGCAGCCTGGCCATTTTCATTTACAGGAATGACTTTCCAGAAATACACCGTGTTTTGCGTCAGATTCTGAATTGAGCCGGAAACAGTATCTAAAAGCGATAACCCATCAATTAAATTTGATGGCGGGTTGTCAGTACCCAGATAAAGAAGATATTCATCGGCTCCGGGTACGGAATGCCAACGAATAATCAAAGGGTTTATAATTCCAATGGTACCGGGTTCCGGGGAAACAGCCTCTGTACAGGCGGGTCCGGGGATGGAAAGTGTGAGTTCAATATCATCGATCGCCCAATAATAGAAATTGTTATGATCTCCTTCTGAGGTAAAAGCAAGATAGGTAATATCACCCAGGTCTTGTGTTATGGGAATGGTCACTGTTTCAGCAGATACAGATCCATTTCCCGACAAAAACTGCCAGCCTGCATCATGCCAGGTAACCATATCACTGCTGGTCTGTATTTTAAATGTTAGTCCGGGAGCAAAATCTACAAAACTGTGTTTAAAGGAAAGAAACATCTCACTGACCCCCGAACTTTGAACAGGAGGCATATATAAACGGGTTACACCAATGTCAGCAGCGAACGTCAACAGAAGTTCATTTACCGCTCCGCCTCCATAATTTGTCTGGCTTAATGACCACAGATCGTTGGGTTGGTACGAAAACTGAGACCATGCGGTTGGGAATTCCGGGTTTGCAAAGTTTTCTGTAAACGGAAGCGCATACGATTCGGTGGTTTCAAAAGATTGAACCGGACAACCCGGACTTATCATATTCGGATGATAGGGATTGATTGCCCAGTAGTAAACCTGAGCAGGGTCCAGATTCTGAACATGAAAGCTATTTGTAAACCCGATATCAAGTCCATTGATCAGATTAGTGGGCGGGTAATCGGTCCCGACATGAATACGATATCCATAGGCATTTTCAGAATAATCCCAGGAAAGAACAGGATTCAGTGAGATATCTGAAAAGGCATTCCCTGGTTGCAGCAAAGTTGGGCAGGCCAGGTAATTAACAGTTCCCCAGATTTCCACCTGATCAATAAACCATCCGGAAAAAGCGGATAAATCCCCGTCAACAACAAAGGCGATATAGTCAGTGGAACCGGAAAATACCGTTAATGGGATGCTAATCAATTCCGGACCAGCCGATCCACCTCCCGAAGTAAACCACCATGCTTCATCATACCAGGTAATTCCATCATTACTGGATTGAATTTTAAGATTAGCACCCGGTCCGATATCTTCAAAATAAGAATTGAAATTTATGCTTAAACTACTGAGGAATTGGGCATTTATGGGTGGTAAAACCATGCGGGAAGTACCGGTTGCGGATGTTCCCTGACACCATAATTCGTTGGGAATGCTCCCGGCATTTCCGGTTTCAGAAATTTGCCAGTGGTTACTGAAGGAACTGCCTTCATGAGCTTCATACCAATCTGCAGGTATCGTAACAGCCTCAAATGTTTCAGTCAGGAGTAATTCCTGAGCTGAAACGGGAGCTGACCAACACGCAAAAAAGTAAACAAAAGTAAACCCGATTAAAAACTCAAGGGATGTGAATTTTTTGCCATAGCTTTTCATAATAAGTGGATTAGGGTCCAAAAACTATGGCAATTTAATAAAAATTCCTTTTCCCTTCATCCGTTGGCTGAAGCACAACGGCAATTTATAATCCTTTATCCTTTTACCTTTTACCTTTTACCTTTATTCAGATCTTCCCAGGCGTTTTAAAAGCCTCGCATGATTCGCAATCGCACCGATAAACGTACGATTTACATGATAGGGGAGGCCGTATTCTGCGGCAACCGATTGTACAATAGGGGCGATTTTATGGTAATGAACATGGCAGACATTGGCAAACAGATGGTGTTCAACCTGGTAATTCAAGCCGCCAATGAGCCAGGATAATATGCGGCTTTTTGGGGCATAATTGGCGGTTGTGCGCATTTGATGAATGACCCAGTTGTTATTGATTTTTCCGTTTTCGTCGGGTGTGGGGAATTCTGAGCTGTCGACTACATGTGCAGGTTGGAAAACCAAACCAAGCAACAAGCCGGCAAGAAAATGCATGGTCAGAAAGAGGATCAGCGTCTGCCACCAGGGAATCGGACTCAGCAACATGGGCAAACCCAATACAATGGCAATGTAAACAACTTTACTGATGACCAGGTTAGTCATAAGTACCGGAAACGAAATTTTATGCTGAGCCAGCAGCCCGCGTTTCCGGTAACGCAACATTTGCGGAATATCCTTGCCGGTGAACCAGTAAATAGTCATGATACTATAAAGAAACCAGGCATAATAATGCTGAAAACGATGGATTTTGTAGCGTTTCTGTTGGGGCGACATGCGTAAAAGTTTACCGGCGTCAATGTCTTCATCCACACCCGAAATATTTGTGAAGCCGTGATGCAGCATATTGTGCTGAATGCGCCAGTTTACAGCACTTCCTCCCAGGGTATACATGCTGAGACTCAGTAATTTGTTGATTTTCGATTTTTGCGAATATGAATTGTGGTTTGCATCGTGCATGATGGTAAAACCAACACCGGCCATGCCAAGTCCCATCAGGATCCACATGCCGGCATAAAACCAGAAACTGCCGCTCACACCGCTTAATATTAATACAAAAGGTGTAAAATAGGCCAGGGCCATGACCACTGACTTTATTTTCATCTGCATATTCGAAGTAGGCGAGATTCCTTTGGCTTCAAAATAGGCATTTACCCGTTCCCGGATGGTAGCAGCGATATCTTTATCAAGATTGTTTGAAAAACGGATGGATTTATTTTGCATGAATTCTGCTGTGCGTAAGGTAATTAGCTGATTGATCAGATATTTAACACTTAAACGGCAAAATTGTTGCTAATTATTTATATCCCGGGA
>CAYLTH010000114.1:0-10294 GCA_964386485.1 uncultured Bacteroidales bacterium
CCCGACCAAATCCCCCTTTCCCCCGACAACCCGTCTTATACATTCTCTACTATCCTTTGCCGTTGATTGTTGCCTGCTGATCGATTTTAGTGGATTTTGGCTGGTCTGGTGTGCGATATTTGTACTGCTACGTGTATGTGCCGATGTTTAATTTTAAATCTTAACTATGAAAAACACACTACTAATCAGTATGGGAATCAGCCTTGTAATTGGGCTGAGTCCGCTGGCGCAGGCACAAAACGGATCAATAAGTCCTGCTCCCACACCCCTGAAAGCGAAATACCATCACTTTCAGAAATCAAAAAATGATGTTGCTGTTAAACGACCCTGGATCCGGTCAAATGCGGTTCCGGAAACCATTGGTCAAAAGACCCGGAATCCAAAGGTCGCTGCCGAGGTAACACCCAATGAAGCTGTAATTGGGGAAACACGCTATGATTTACAAACGAACCAGAGTGTTCAGAACCGCATTGTTCTTTACGACGACAATACGGTTGGAGCAGTCTGGTCGATGGGATATGCTGATCCTGACTTTCCTGACCGTGGCACCGGGTATAATTATTATGACGGGAGCAGTTGGGGAACGGCTCCTGTAAACAGAATTGAAAACAAACGATGTGGATGGCCTTCGCTCTGTGCCTTTGGCGATGGAGAACTGGTTGTTTCGCACAATGGAGTAAACGGGCTCGAACTCTCCAAACGCACAATCCGCGGTGGCGGTGCCTGGACACAGACCTTTTTTGCTGCACCTGCCGGCGCTACGGGATTATCGTGGCCCCGCACAGTTACAAATGGTGTGAATAAAGAGAATATTCATATGATTATGGTGACAGAAATGGTCGCCAACGGTGGCGTAATTTACAATGGTATGGATGGTGCACTGTTATACAGCCGCAGTCTGGATGGCGGTCTGAGCTGGGATCTGCACCATGTTCAGTTGCCGGGTACCGATGTGAATTACTACAAAGGCTTTAACGGGGATTGCTATTCCTTTGCCCAACCCAAAGGGGATACACTTGCATTTGTGGCAGGAGATAATTTCAAGGATTTATTCCTGATGAAATCCAATGACAATGGCAATACCTGGACCAAAACCATTATATACAATTTCCCCTATCCCATGTTCGATGAGAAGCATACGCTCATTCTGGATACCATCTGGACTTGTGACGGATCGCTGGCTGTTCAACTTGATCAGGAAGGTAAAGCACAGGTCTTCTTTGGATTGATGCGGGTGAATAATTCGGATACGACCGATGATCAGACGTCGTACTGGCCTTATACCGACGGATTGGCCTGGTGGACAGAAGGAGATGAGCAATTTACCACGATGAATGTTGATTCTGTTTATGAAAAAGGTCATCTGGTTGGCTGGATGCAGGATCTGAATGCCAATGATACCGTGATCGGTGAAATGGTGGGCTATGCAAAATATGAACTGGCGCTTACATCGATGCCGAATGTGACTATTGATGATCAGGGGGATATGTATCTCCTGATGTCGGGTACCATGGAAAACCTGAACAATGATAACCAGAATTACCGGCACATTATCGCCCGTAAGTGGGATCATCTGACAGGTCTTTGGGGCGATTTCTTTGATCTGACCGAGAGTTTGATTCATACCTATGATGATTGTGTTTTCCCAAGTGTGGCAGCCGGAACCAATGCATTCATCCATTATACCTATCAGGCAGACGATGAACCCGGCCTGGCTGTAAGAGGGGATGAAGACCCCTATACGGATAACCGCATTATATATGGTAAAGCCCAGAAATCGCAGTTTGTTGGCATACAGGAACAGGGGGCTGTATTTATGGAAGGATCAAAACTAATGCCCAATCCTGCCACAGACATGACTTCATTTGCATTTGGACTAAAGACAGCAGGAGATTTGCAGGTCAGTCTGACGAATCTGAACGGACGACTGCTGAAGAAATGGGATGCCGGTCGCTATAGTGCCGGGAACCATGTACTTCAGATCCCGTTAAATTCAGCCGGACAGGGTGTTTTTATCCTGAAGTTTGATATCGGACAACAACGCATTTGTCACAAAATTGTGATTATGTAATTCCTGCCTGCTGATTTCTGTTTTCAGGATTTCAGCGAGTTTTACATAGTGTTCCCTTTCGTTATATATCTGGCCCGATGGGCGGACAATTCGGTTCCGTTTATCGGGCCAGGTGTATATGGAATGAATAATTTTCAATAGAATCAAGAAAATACTTGCTATTATGTTTTACAAACATTATCTTTGTCATGCATAATTATTTTATAATGTTTGTAAATAGAATTAAAGAACAGAAACGGCTAATAGGTGCTTTTAATGATCCCCAAACGCGCCTGATAGTACTCTATGGAAGGCGAAGGTGTGGAAAATCGACCTTGATTACAGAGGTACTTACCCCTGGTTCAGTTTATTTTGCTGCCGATTTACGTGAAGCACCATTGCAATTGATTGCCGTATCGAAACAGATTGCAATGCAACTGCCAGATTTTGATAAAGTTATTTACCCCGATTGGGAATCATTGTTTTTAAGTCTTAACAGACGCACAGAAAAGCAGCTAATTCTATGTTTAGATGAATTCCCATATCTGGTAAAGAACAATCCGGAGTTGCCATCAGTGATTCAAAGCATTCTTGATACTCATAAAATATTGAATTTCAAATTAATACTATGTGGATCTTCTCAACAAATGATGCAGGGCATTGCTTTAAACAGCTCTTCACCATTATATGGAAGATGTGATGAAATTATGAGGATAGATGCAATGGGCATTTCTGACATGGCGTCTTATTTTGGTAGTCAGGTTGAGGATATGGTAACTGAATTTAGTGTTTGGGGTGGCATTCCCCGGTATTGGGAAATTCGGGCAAAATCAAAATCCTTTGAAGAAGCAGTTCATTATCATTTGTTGGATTCTTATGGGGTGCTTTATGAAGAGCCCGAACGACTTTTTGCTGATGAAATGCGAACAGCAGTTCAGGCATTTTCGGTTATTAGTGTTATAGCAAATGGGAGTAACCGAATTTCAGAAATTGCCGGTAAATTAGGGAAACCAGCCACTCAGTTATCACGACTTATAGGGTTTTTATGCGATTTAGGCTATATCAGACGTGAAATTCCTTACGGTGAATCCCTGAAATCTTCTAAGAAAAGCCTATATAAAATTAACGATCCTTTTCTTAACTTCTACTTTAGTTTTATTCTTCCCAATAAAAGCAGAATCGAATTTCAACTTGGAGGTGACGTGTGGAAAGATATCAATTCCGGACTAAACCAATATGTTTCGCATGAATGGGAAGAACAATGCAGACGTAAAGTTCCATTTTTGTTGATCAAAGGCAAACGGTTTCTACCATCAAGTCGATGGTGGGGAAGCGGGACTGACAAAAAACCAATGGAAATTGATATCATTGCTGAATCGACTGATCGATCAACGTTATTGTTTGCTGAAGTTAAATGGTCGGATCAGAATAATCTGCAACAAATTGAAAATCAATTACATTTAAAGGTAAATCATTTCCCCTTACTTCGGAACAAAACCATATTAATGGCAGCATTTATAAAATCAAAGCCTCAAAATTATACCGGTAACCTGGAATTATTTGATGTCAATGATATTATTTCGTAGTCCTGACAGCACCGAAAGTTTCGATACAAATAATGGGAAGGCTGGTATTTGTAAAGGAGAATATACCTTGATTCAGAAACAGGATTTCCGGGTCGAGCGACCAGAGGGGAAGATAGGGGGAATAATTTGAATTCATACGATATTGTTTGTTGCCAATAAGAACTTCCAAACGGGTACCACGTGTATCGTTCCGTTCGCGATTTGAATAACTTCTTCCTCATTTCTGGTAATTATAGTTCCTTTTTGAATAGCCAATTCAGCCATTCCGGATTGAAGAGCTTTAACTTCCCGTTGACGGGTAAGCGGATTCAGGAGACTTTCACTTACCTGAAGAAGGGCTATTTCAGCGGTATCCGTTCTGATGACGAAATCAATTTCCAGATTTGACCGGGTTTTGTAGTAGAATATTTCAGAATACCGTGCACGCAATGCTGTAAAGACCAGGTTCTCAAGAAGATGTCCGGTGTTTGTCAAAATTCCGGATGAAACCGAGCGTACAAGGGAATGGTCAATACAATAAATCTTTTTTGGGTTTGCATTGGAGCGTCTGTAAGAAGCATCAAAAAGTCGCACTGTAAATAGAAAATAGCAATCCTCCATCCACATCAGGTAGTCAGAAATGCTTGTCTTAGGAACATTGTGGCCCAATGATTTCAACAAACCGGTCAGGCTGTTCAGGGTGTACATGGAGGCGATATTATCCATTAGTTTTCGCGCCAGATCAATCAATGCCCGCGGGTGTGAGATATTGTGCCGTTCAATTAAATCACGAAACAGAATGGATTCAAGGTATTCCTGGTGGATTTTAATCCGGATTTGTTTTTCAACGGAAAAGACTTCCGGAAATCCTCCGGATTCAAAGTAATCCTCAAATGCCTTTTCAATTTGAAATCGTTGTCTGCTGTTAAAAGGCGGCGTTGATTTGATGGAGTTATGTTCCAGAAATTCCTGAAATGAAAAAGGAAACAGTTCCCATGACAATGCCCTGCCGCGCATCTGTGTGGCAATTTCTTTAGATAACATTCGGTCCGAGGATCCGGTAAGAAATACCAGACAGTTTTCAGTCCGCAGGATCCGGTCAATAAACATCTCCCAACCTTCGAATTCCTGAATTTCATCAAAAAAACAATATAGCATTTCCTTCGCTTTTTTTTCAGGATACAGGAGGTAATAAGCATGCAGGACGGTGTCTAAACCCAGGGTTCTCAGATTAGACAGACGATCATCTGAGAAATTCAGGTATAAGAAATTCTCAACGGCAAGTCCTTTTGTCTGTAAACGGTTGGCAACCTGGTTTATAAAGGTTGATTTTCCGCATCGTCTTACACCAATTATAATGGTCGCCTTCTTTCCAACCTGGCTTATTTTCAATTGACGATGTGTGCCCGTGAACAAGCTTTCGGTTTGACCATTCAGTATAAGTTCTTTTAATAGTTCTGTCATATACTTAAATTGGACGATAATTTTACTGATTTATGCAAAAAGTGGTAATCAATATTACCGATATGAAGCAAAAGTAGTAAATATTATTACCGATTGCAAGTTTTTGAAGCAAATTTCTTCTAAAAACCGAATTCCTGAATTTAAAATGACTATACCTTCCGGATGACCACATCCTTCAGATACGGATTCCTGAAATCACTCTTTTCGCCGATGCGGACCTTCCCATCTGAGATAAACCGGGCCGAAAGGGGTTTGTTATACTTTTTCGCCAATGCAAGCAAAAGGTTGAGAATCTGTTGGATCCGCTTCGGGTCTTCATCAATTCCGATCGGCCAGGTATCGATTCCCGTTCCGGAATGCAGACTCAGGAAAATATTCCGTTCGATGTTGAATTCGCCTTTTTCATAGGCTTCTGCCAACACGAAATCCTCGAGACAGGGAAACATGAGTCCGCATAACCCCACGGGTTTGGGATTGTTTTGTTTGATGAACCGGCTGACCTGCACAAAGAAATCACTGGTACAGGCATTGGAAAAGCTTCCGCAAAGCCGCTCTGCCAGGTGGATAAAGCTGCTGTCGCCAGAAAATAAAGGAGCTACCGAAGAATCGATGCCCAGAAAATCGGGCCGTTCTTTAAAAAGCTGAACCAATTCATCCCACACACCCTTTTTAAGATGTAGCCAGGAATGGAGATCTTCGCAACCGGCCGCCAGATCCGTGCTTTGGAGTCCCAGACTGAAGCCTTCCCGCTCAAAACGGGCCGCCGGAAAGAATGGCGTTGAATGTGGGTTGCTGAATGTGTAAGAAAACTGAAATGTTTTCTCCGGACGCTGACGAATCAGCTCAAAGAGAAAATCAACATCACGGAGTTCAACATGATCGTGAATTTCGAGATTGCAGGATACGGAGGATGCCTTCAGAAAATCTTCGAGTTGTTCCCACAATGAGGAGCGGGAGAGGGTTCCTGCAGCATAAAATAAACCGGGCTGTTCTTCCAATTTTCCCAGATTTGAAATGGTATCAGCGTGGGTAACAATACGCCGGGTCTGAATTTCAAATCCGGCCCGACTCAGAATTGCTTCAATTTCAAGGAGTTTCCGGTAATCGAATTCGGATGCTTTTTCGGTAAAAAGACAAATGCTGCGGATGATACGGTTCATAATGCTGAATTATTTTTCAAAAATCAGGAAAAAAACAATTGGATCTCTATAATCTTGTATATATTTGCAGTAATAAAAGTACCAAAATACTTAAATGTAGTTTTATAACGATGTCAGCAAATCGTATTTCAATATTAATCCGGTTCTTTTATCCTCCTGAACGATGGCGGTTTATGGCTATTTTGTTGTTGGGAATATTTGCCGGTTTCAGCGTTTATGCCTTTTATATTTCCAAAGCCTGGTCCTATCTGTCTGATGATCCGGCAACCTGCGTCAATTGTCATATTATGGCACCCCAGTATGCTACCTGGTTTCACAGTTCGCACCGGGAAGTAGCCGTTTGCAACGATTGCCATGTGCCGCATAATAACGTATTCAATAAGTACTTTTTTAAAGCGAAAGACGGGATGCGCCATGCCACCATCTTTACTTTGCGGGCAGAACCGCAGACTATTTATGCCAAGGAGGCCAGTATCGGGGTTATTCAGCAAAACTGTATCCGCTGCCATGACCCGCTGATTACCAGTGAACGCATGTCGATGCTCAACCAGAAGGTTTGTACCGTAGTGGATACGGAACGACTCTGCTGGGATTGTCACCGGGAAGTGCCACATGGCAGGGTGAACAGTTTGTCGAGTGTCCCGTTTGCCAGGGTTCCCTTGCCTGAAAGTCCGGTTCCGGATTGGCTGAAAACTATGCTATCCAATAAACATCAAAAATAAATACCTGATGAAAAGTATCAACGAACGCATTAAGGAAAAACCCTGGCTTGGCTGGGTATTCTTTTTCACCACGCTGGTGATTGTTTTTCTGATTGGCATGCTGGCCAGCTCCATTATGGAACGCAGGGCAGAAGCTTCATTTGCCTATAAACCTGTGCAGGAGATCGATCAGTTTGATTCGCGGAATGCAGTGTGGGGCGCCAATTTTCCGGCCGAATACCAGAGCTGGCTTCAAACGGCCGACACCACCTTTCGCAGCATGTTTAACAGCAGCTATAAAGCCGATATGTTGGCAGAAAATCCGCGTATGGTGATCCTGTGGGCCGGATATGCCTTTTCGAAGGAATATTGCCAGCCGCGCGGACATATTTATGCCGTGGAAGATGTACGCAATACCTTACGAACCGGAACACCTGCTAATCCCGGCGATGGCCCCATGCCTGCCACCTGCTGGACCTGCAAAAGCCCGGATGTACCCAGGTTGATGAAAAAACTGGGTAGCCCCGAAGCCTTTTATACCTCGAAATGGGGAGATATCGGACCCGAAATCACCAACCCGATTGGTTGTGGCGATTGCCACGACGCGAAAACCATGAACCTGGCGATTAGTCGTCCGGCCCTGATTGAGGCATTCGAACGGCAGGGAAAAGATATCACAAAGGTCAGTCATCAGGAAATGCGCTCCCTGGTATGTGCCCAATGTCATGTCGAATATTACTTTAAAGGAGAAGGGAAATACCTGACATTTCCCTGGGATAAAGGGATGAATGTGGATCAAATGGAAGCCTATTACGATTCAGTTCAATTTACAGATTGGACCCACGCCATCAGCAAAGCCCCCATGTTAAAAGCACAGCACCCTGATTATGAGGTGTATAGTATGGGAGTGCACGCCGATCGCGGGGTTTCCTGTGCCGATTGTCACATGCCCTATCACAGCGAAGGCGGAAAAAAATTCACCGATCATCATATCCAGAGTCCGCTGGCGAATATCCAGAATTCCTGTCAGGTTTGTCACCGGGAAAGCGAGGATAAACTGAAGCAAAATGTGTATGAGCGCCAGATGAAGGTAAAAGAAATACGGGATCGTGCGGAAGACATTCTTGTCATTGCGCATATTGAGGCCAAATCTGCCTGGGATGCCGGTGCTACTGAAGCCGAAATGAAACAGGCCCTGCAGTATATTCGTCAGGCTCAGTGGCGTTGGGATTATGCCGCAGCCGGGCACGGGAATTCCTTTCATGCTCCGGTTGAATTGCTGCGCGTTTTGGGAACATCGGTGGATAAAGCCCAGATGGCCCGGCTTGAACTGGCTCAGATTCTCTTTAAATACCATGTGAAATGGCCTGTGGCCCTGCCGGATATCAGTGATAAGGCAAAGGCTCAACAGTATATTGGGCTGGATATGAAGAAGTTGATCGAAGATAAGGAGGTCTGGAAGAAAACCATCGTTCCGGAATGGTTAAAGAAAGCGGCCGACCGCGAGGCAAAAATGGCCGGGAATTAATCTTCCGGTTTTGATCAACATCTTTTTTACTTTTGTGCCCTAAAACGGACACTATGCTTTGCATTTATTACCCCTTTACCGATCCCTACCTGAATCTCGCTACGGAAGAATATCTGCTGAAGAATTTCAAGGAAGAATTTTTCACCCTCTGGCGGAATGATAATGCAGTAATTGTCGGGAAACACCAGAATTCGCTGGCCGAGATCAATATCGACTATATCCGGACGAATAATATCAAAGTGGTTCGCCGGCTGAGTGGGGGAGGAACGGTTTTTCATGATCTGGGGAACCTGAATTTTACCTTTATCATGAACGGGCAGAGTAATCAACTCGTTGATTTTCATAAATATACTCTTCCGATACTTGATGTTTTGCTGAAACTGGATATCGATGCAAAGTTTGAAGGCAGGAATGATCTGACGATAGAAGGAAAGAAATTCAGCGGCAATGCCGAGCATGTGGATAAGAACAGGATTTTACATCACGGGACCCTGCTGTTTGCTTCCGAAATGGCCGATCTGACCGGTGCTTTAAATGTTGACCCGATGAAGTTTACCGATAAGGCCGTGAAGTCGGTTCGCAGCCGGGTAACCAACATCAGTGAACACCTCAAAGCTCCCCTGTCGATCCTCGAATTCAAGGATCTGATCATGCAGCATATCATGGAGATGTATCCGGATGCCGTGATGTATGAATTTAGTAAGGAAGATATTGCCGCGATCACAAAGCTTGCGGATGAAAAATACAGTACCTGGGAATGGAATTTCGGGTATTCGCCGAAATATAATCTGCAGAAGTTCATTAAAACCGAAGGCGGTAAGATTGAGTTTGATCTGGATGTGGATAGTGGTATCATCCGGAATATCAAGGTCTTCGGGGATTTTTTCAATACGAAGGATACGGCTGAAATTGAAGAAATCCTGAAAGGATGCCGCCATGATAAGGATGCTGTTTCTGATTGCCTGAAGGATATTCAGATCGGGGAGTATTTTACACGGGTTTCTGCGGAGGAGTTTATTACCGGTTTGTTTTAATATACTGGTTCTTAGCAGGTTTGCGCAGCAAAAGCTGCTAAGAACCAGTTATACCGAGGCAGGCAAATTTTTCGATTTCGCAAACCTATTGCGCTTCGGTATATTTAGAAATCCCTGCAAAATAAAGACCCCGAAAGGGTCAAACGTTACTGGAAATTGAATTGCCATGAGAATTAAAGACCCCAACGGGGTCACATGTTTATAGAGATTGAATCACCACAATAATTATTGACCCCAACGGGGTCACATATGGTTAGGTATAAATATTAAAATTAGGGGATTCGGTTATTCGAACCATTGAAAAAAAATCCCCCGGAACCACATATGACCCCGTTGGGGTCAGGATTTGTGCGGGTTCACGACCAGTCTATAAACATGTGACCCCGTTGGGGTCATGAATAAATCGGATTCACAAAAAAGGGTGCCCCCCGTTGGGGTAAGTTGTTAAAACCCGGTTTGGTCTTTGTCCAACTGCTTAATTATTTCAACTAAGTGATCCCTGACCTCCCGGTAAACCCATTGGATTTCCTCCGCACTGCCTGTAGCATCATACGGATCCTCCACACTAAAATGAAGCCTTCGCCCCACAGTGCCAGTAAATTCAGGGCAAATCCGGTTCGCGTTGTCGCAGAGAGTGATCACATAAACCCAGTCCTCATGCAGATACGCTGAAACAGCCTCCGGACGCTGATTTCCGATGTTAATCCCGAGCTCTTTCATAACCTGTATGGCATTCACATTGACCCTGGTCCCCGGACGGGTACCGGCAGAGGCAACATGATAATCCGGATA
>CAYLTH010000115.1:0-1535 GCA_964386485.1 uncultured Bacteroidales bacterium
AAAAGGGAAAAGGGAAAAGGGAAAAGTAATTGGTAATTGGTAATTGGTGATTGGTAACTGGTGATTGCCTGACTTTCAAGGTCTTTATGACTGAACTTAGGTAACGGATGCGCTTACGAGACCTGGAAAGTCTTTTGTTCGGCAGCCATGGTCAAACCGCAATTCCCGCATTCTCGTATTCTCGCCCTTTTGACCTCTTGCATTAAAAAGCTTTGTTGGGTTCTGAAATAAGATTTGAATGATCCCGGCCTTTCTTTTTGTTATACAGAGATACACGAAGATAAAAGAAGATTTCTCGAAGAGGAAATCCCCAATTATAAATTTATGCCTCTGATCGTAAATTTTATTTTATCCCTGACGGGACAAGGAAAATCATCATTCTTGTTTCTGCTACCGATATTTAATGCCTAACGGCACCAGAATCGTGACGTGTGACGCGTGACGCGTGACGCGTGACGAGAGAAGAGTCCCATTATTCTGGCATATTCCAGATACGATGCCAAATGCGAAAATCTGGAAACATATCAATATAGCAATATAGCAAGAATAATCCCAAGAGACTTTCCAGGTCTTGTAACAGCATCGTTTATGTAAATTCAGTCAATCAGACCTTGAAAGTCATAGATCCTTTTCCCTTTTCCGTTGGCTGAAGCCCAACGGCAATTTATAATCCTTTTTCCTTTTCCCTTTTTCCTTTTACCTTTTTCCTTTTACCTTTTACCTTTTTCCTTTACCCGCGCACGAATTTGGATATTTCCCCGTTTTGTAGTACATTTATAAACTGAAACAGACCGTATGAACAACAACAGCATTTTATGGGTTGACGATGAAATCGACCTGCTTAAACCCCACATTATTTTTCTCGAACAAAAAGGATACGAGGTAGGTACCGCCAACAGCGGTGTAGAAGCCCTCGATCTTCTGAAGACCAATCATTACGATATTATCTTTTTAGATGAAAACATGCCCGGATTATCGGGAATAGAAACCCTTTCCTTTATCAAAAATCAGCTTCCCGGAATTCCGATCGTGATGATCACAAAAAGCGAGGAAGAACATATCATGGAAGAAGCGATTGGCTCGAATATCCGCGATTACCTCATCAAACCTGTTAATCCGAACCAAATTCTGCTCTGTCTGAAGAAAAATCTCGAAAACAAAAAACTCATCAGCCAGAAAACAACCATTGCCTACCAGCAGGAGTTCCGCAACATCGGCATGGAAATCAGCAATAACCTCAATTTTGAGGAATGGAAAGAGATTTATAAGAAGCTGGTTTACTGGGAATTGGAACTCGATAAATCGCAGGATAACTCGATGCAGGAAGTTCTGTCCATGCAGAAATCAGAGGCCAATCAGGTTTTTGCCAAATTTATCGACCGGAATTATGTCGACTGGGTGAAGGGCAATACGGAGAATAAACCCATACTTTCGCACACACTCCTGCGCGAAAAAGTGTTCCCCCTGCTGAATCAGGAACAACCGCTTTATCTGTTGCTGATTGATAACCTGCGGTACGATCAGTGGAAATCAAT
>CAYLTH010000115.1:1635-7980 GCA_964386485.1 uncultured Bacteroidales bacterium
AATCTCGTGATTACTACCGACCATGGCTCGGTGCGCGTTCAGAACCCGGTAAAAGTGGTGGGCGATCGCAATACCAATACCAATCTGCGCTATAAAACCGGTCGCAGTCTGCAGTTCGAACGCAAAGAAGTGGTTGAATTTACCAAACCCGAAGACATCTTTCTCCCACGGCAAAATGTAAGTTCTTCCTACATTTTCTGTAAAAGCAATGATTTCTTCGCCTATCCCAACAATTACAATTATTACGTCAATTATTACAAAAATACCTTTCAGCATGGGGGTATTTCACTCGAAGAAGTTCTTATTCCGTTTATAAGTTTAAGTTCAAAATGAATGTAAAAACACAATATCGTTGTAAAACATTGCAAAATTTACCGGACGCAGCCAGGGCTCTTTTGAGTACCTGGCCTGATGCCCGGATTTTTGCTTTTTACGGGCACATGGGAGCCGGAAAAACAACCTTTATTCAGGCTATCTGCGCCGAACTGGAAGTCATCGACACAGTGAACAGTCCCACATTTGCCATCGTCAATGAATACATGACACGCCAAAGAGAAAAGGTGTATCACTTTGATTTCTACAGAATTAACAGCATAATGGAAGTCATGGATATCGGCTATGAAATCTACTTTTACGGGGGTGATATCTGTTTGATCGAATGGCCTGAAAAGATCACTGAACTTTTACCCGAAAATTGCGTATATGTTCATATTGATGTAGAAGAAGAAAGCGGCGACCGGATCATCAGTTTTTAATCAGCACAGGTTATGAGCAGTAATCAGCAATTTTTTAATTTATCCCCCGGGCAGCATCTGATGCCACAGGAAGAACGATTGGAAACCGGCAAGAGCCGAAAGAAACTGACCATCGGAATTCCGAGGGAAACAGGTTTTCAGGAAAATCGCATTGCCCTGGTTCCGGAGGCGGTTAATTTACTGGTTAACAATGGACACCGGGTTGTGTATGAAGCCGGAGCCGGCACCATGGCTCATTTTTCGGACATGGAATATGCCGAAGCCGGAGCCGAAACGGTGTATGATCCTGCCGAGGCTTTTAAGGCTGATATTGTCCTGAAAGTTTCACCTCCCTCTCTGGCAGAAGTAGATTATCTGGGAAGCCGGCAGACGCTGATTTCTTCCCTGCAACTGGCAACACTCAAAGAAGAATATTTCCGGAAACTGTTGAACCGGAAAATGACCTGTATCGGATTTGAATACATTAAAGACAAAACAAAACAATTCCCGCTGATCCGCGCTATGAGCGAAATCGCCGGGAATACTGCCATCCTCATCGCTGCCGATTATCTGAGTCATCCCGAATACGGCAAAGGTCGTATGCTGGGCGGATTTGCGGGGATCTCCCCATCAGAAGTCGTGATTCTGGGCGCCGGAACCGTGGGCGAATTTGCCGCGCGCACTGCTTTAGGTATGGGTGCCACCGTGAAGATTTTTGATAACAATATTTACAAGTTGCGTCGCTTGCAGAACAATCTGAATACCCGTGTATTCACCTCGATCCTGCATCCAAAAGTGTTGTTAAAATCGCTGAAAACCACCGATGTGGTGATTGGTGCTATCCATGCGCCGGAAGGACGGACACCCTGCTTTGTGACCGAGGCCATGGTTAAAGAAATGCGGCCGGGTTCGGTTATTATTGATGTAAGCATTGATCAGGGGGGATGTTTTGAAACTTCTCATGTAACTTCCCATGCCAAGCCGGTATACAAGTTACATGATGTTACTCATTATTGTGTTCCCAACATTGCCTCCCGGATCCCGAATACAGCCTCCTATGCGCTGAGTAATTTCTTCACACCCATCCTGATCAGCATAGCTGAAGAAGGCGGTGTTGAGAATTTCCTGAAAGAAGATTACGGATTACGGCACGGAGCCTATCTGTTCAATGGTATTCTGGTCAACAAATTCATCAGCGAAAGTTTCAATCTTCCGTTTCAGGATATTGATTTACTGATGGCTGCCTTCTGAAGCTCAGAATAAGCGGGCATTTGGATTCGCGGCCTTTTCCAAACGGTACACATCCGGGCGTTTCTTATTGGGTTGAATGATGGTTACGCCATAGGTGTAGGATTTGGTATCAGCACCCACTTTCACGCCTCCAACCGTTACGGTGTAGGTCAGATCGGTAGTTCCGGAAGTATTGACATCAGCGGGTTCCCATACGATAGTATTATCTCCCATGCCGGTATCGGTTTTGGAAATTACACTACAGGTAACTGCCGTATTGGTATTATCCTTCATTACAATGGTTGCATTGGCAAAATCGGCACCCGGAATTGAAAATGACCAGCGATCATAAATCAATGGAGCCGGTACATATCCTTTGGGCGGATAGGCAATAAATTCAGGCAATCCACTCGGGGTCCCTCCCCCGCTCTGCATCACCCAGATGGCGTTGGTATTATCCGTTGAACCATGACCCATGACCACGCCTTTGGTGTACAATAACCAGCGGCGATGACCAACCGGCTTATTATTCGCTCCGAAATCATCGATATAAGCGGCAACCGCGGCTGTTGAATGGAATCCGAGTGCAATATTGGAATTACCGGCGCCTTCATATCCGGCATCTGTCCAGCAGGTCCAGCTATTGGGCGGATAATGGTTCAGCTGGTTGTTGGCCTTCATAATGAGAGCCGCTGCCTGACATTTGGTATTATTGTCGGTATTCAGCGTAACATCATCCGGCAGACCACAGATGCGTCTGAAATAGTTAATGCGCTGAACCACTTTATTATGCGATTCCTGAGAAACGCCTCCGGGGTTGCAACCGGCTGTTGAACCGGTCCAGCCACAATTGGCCAGATTGGAACCCACAAAATTGGCTTCATAATCAACCAGAGCCATTTCTCTGACCAATCCGCCGGCTGTTGTATTGACGGCGATAGCAGTACCATAAGTCAATTTTGTTGCAGCAACAACATAAAATTCGCCCGCTGTAACAGCTGTAGCCATTCCGTCACCATCAATGCTTAACTTTGTGGGCTCATTGGATCCCCAGGTGACATCTTTGGTAATATCAATAACAGTTACGCTATCAGATAATAATCCGTATGCTGTAAACTGAACGGAGGTTCCCACTTCGATAACGGTATCTCCCGGAAAAACTTCAATGGCAATTACATTACTCAAATCCATGGCTTCTTCCTTTTTACAGGAAACCCAGGTTGTAATACCAGCCAGCAGCAAAAGGGCAAATAACAGTGTTGACTTTTTCATGGTCGTAATTTTTTTCAAAGGTATAAAAATCTGAATTTAGAAGAGAGACTCCGTTTAAAGTCTGTCTTTTTATTTTTATAGACTGAATAATCCGGATACAGATGCCTGTAAATCAAAATGTCAGCCATAAAAGCCTTACTTTTGCATCAACCTAAATACAATTGCCCTTGGAAACCTTTGATTATATAGCGACTACGATTTTCGGATTTGAGGAAATTCTTCAGGAAGAACTGCAGGACATCGGTGCTGAAAACACCGAACTTCTGACCCGGGCTGTAAAATTCAGTGGCGACCGGGCGATGCTTTACAAAAGTAATCTTCTGTTGCGCACAGCCGTGAAGGTATTGGTTCCGCTGACTTCCTTTGAAGCTGAAAATGAACAGCAACTGTATGATGGAATAAAGGCACTGGATTGGGAAGCCTATTTTGGTGTGGACGACACTTTTGCCATTGACGGGAGCACACACAGTGAGATCTTCACCCACAGCCATTATGTTGCCCTAAAAACCAAGGATGCCATTGCAGATTATTTTCGCGAAAAGCATGATAAACGGCCATCTGTTGATATCCTGCATCCGGATGTCCGCATCAACATTCACATTTACAATACAACCGTAATGGTTTCGCTCGACAGTTCCGGGGTTCCGCTGGGTAAACGCAATTACCGGCTTGCCCAGACAGAGGCTCCGATGAGTGAAATCCTGGCAGCCGGGATTATCCTGATGTCGGGCTGGGATCGTAAGAGTGATTTCCTGGATCCGATGTGTGGTTCCGGAACATTTTCGATTGAAGCGGCCATGATGGCGGCAAATATCCCAGCCGGAATGAACCGGAGTTTTGGGTTTGAAACCTGGAATGACTTTGATCTCGAAATCTGGAAATCGGTGGTAGCAGATGCCGAAGCCGGAATTCACCGGGCAGAATGCAAAATCTTTGCTTCGGATATCGACCGGAAAGCCGTTTCGATTTCAGCCTCGAATGCCAAACAAGCCGGTGTGGATGAAATGATCCGATTTGAACAGGCCGATTTTTTCGACACCTATCATACCGTTGAAAACAGCGTGGTTGTTTTGAATCCGCCCTATGGTGAGCGTATGGAGATGGAAAAAATTGTCGAATTCTATACAGCCATCGGAACACGCCTGAAGCATTTCTATCAGGGATGCAATGCCTGGATTATCAGTTCGAATTACGAAGCACTGAAGCATTTTGGCTTGCGGCCATCGCGTAAAATCAAATTATTCAACGGTCCGCTCGAATGTCGTTTGCATAAATATGAATTGTATCAGGGAAGCAAACGAACCCACAAATATCAACAGGATTCGAATCCGGAAGATTGAAAACTACAGATTTTTCGGGGATAGGCAGAGGAGATACTGACAGATTCGCTTTAACAGCGGCCCGAAAATCATGAGCATGGAAACAAAAATTCCGGTTCCGGTAATCGCCACCACGAACAAATACGGCTGGATTTTAAGCATGATATCCTGGAAACTCAGCTGATCTTCCACGATCATTTGGCCTTTCATCAACCCGGCTATGATGAGGGCAACCCAGAAAAACAACAATAATCCGTTCATGATCCAGAATCCGATGGAAATAAACCGTCCCTGAAGGAAACTGAAGGGTTTATTGTATATATCCGGAATTATAAACACGCAGGATCCGATCAGAATCATGGTATTAATTCCGATGGTACTACCCATGGCATGCGCCACCGTCATATGGGTTCCGTGGGTGAAAATGTTGATAGCCGGGATGGATAATCCGATCGACAAAATCAGATTCAACAAAATCCAGACATCGGAAGCAACAATAAAGCGGATCGCCAGGATATGAAAATCGCGGATTCCCTGCTCCAGACTGCGTTTCCAGTCCCAGATGATCTTTCCCAGAATAATCAGTTCGGTCATGCTGATGCCATAGCCGGTATACCTGACCCAGATTGCATTGGGGACAATATATATATGGTGTGCCCAGTTGAAGATCAGATTGGTTAATCCCAGAAAAAAGATGCTGAATGCAAGCGGTGAACGGGAGATCTTGTCATCGCCCTTGATCCTGTCCATCAGGAAGATAGCCGTTCCGTATATCAGCATATTCCAGGAACCCACGAGCGAACCGTTGGATTTCCACTGAACGGTAACATCCCGCACAAGATGGTCTCTGAAATAGGAAAAAATCCAGAGGTTTGATTCCATATAGGTAAACAGGAAAAAGAAAATCCCCGTGCCCCACATCCAGAGATAAACCGGCCAGTGATCCTTTTTACGAAACACTGTTTTGTAATAATTATAGCCAAAAAGGATCCATGAAATTATAATCGGAAGCGCCAGAACCGGTGGAAATTCCCAGTATTCACGACCCCCGAAAACACCCATCAGATACGAAACCACCACGGCAATACCGGTTACGAGAAATATCCCCAGATGCCACTTCGGGAGCTTATCGGAATACAGGGGTGTCCCCACATATTTTGGCAAATAATAATAAATCCCGCCGATGGCAGCCAGAAAAATCCAGGCAATGACCATGGAAACATGCAGCGGACGGGTTTTAACGAAAGGTATACTCTCGAGAAATCCGGGAAAAACAAACTGAAAGGCCGAGATTATTCCAAAGAAAACACCTCCGAGCAGGGACAGGATGGCAAATAGCAAAAACCAGGTACTAATTTCCTTCTTCATCATATCCTTTCCATTTTACAGTTCCGTCATAGTGAATTTTGAAGTGCTTAACCGGCGAAACCCCGGTTTTATCAATATAGGTTAAAAAGGCTATCAATTGATCCACTTCTTCATCAGTAAGATGATTGTTGGGCATCCGAAATGTACCGTTTTTAATGAATACGCGGGCATAATCGGGGCCTTTGCCCAGGGATGAAATCACATTGGTCAGATCCGGCCCCATGTAGCCACCCAGACCATAAATCTGGTGACAGGCTACACAATTTTTCTTCTGATAAACCAGTTTCCCAAGCTTTGATTGTTCAGTGAGTGCAGCAGCGCCTTTATCAACCCGGGTTCCAAGGGTGTAAATAACAATGGAATAGATAAAAAAGAAAGTTACTAATATGCCGATGATCCATCGCTTGGTATTCAGTCTCATT
>CAYLTH010000115.1:8080-10207 GCA_964386485.1 uncultured Bacteroidales bacterium
CAGTTATCAAAAGTGCGCATCATATCGAAGAAGTCGCCATCAGCAAAGGTATAGGAAACAATGCTGGTCAATAATCCTGTAATCAGGGATACACCGACTAAATTATATCCGGTGCTGTAATAATAGGTCATGCTAACCGGATCAATGGCAGAACCGGCGTTAACGGAATACCCGCCCTGCGTAATAGAAACCGGAGAAATGGTGGTAACGAGCCCGGAATAGGTATCAACCCTGCCCAGTTTCAATGTTGCAGAATCCATCACCATCATGGAATCTCCGGGAAAAAAAGGACTTGGTACCCAGGAAAAATAATTCTGCCGGACAAGCCCGTATAAGGCAGTATCGGCACAACTGTACGTAAAATTATCAAATGCCATTCCATCGGTAAATGTAAAGGGAACCTGGTTGTAAATCGTACCGGTATACATATCCAGACCCATGAGGGTGGCGCCGGTCGAAAAATAAAATACCATCTGATACGGATCGATTGCACTGCCTGCCAATGCATAGCTCTGGGCAACAGAAACCGGAGAAATCTCAGTAATAATACCGGTTTGGGGATCGGCTGTTGCCAGATAAATCGCGCCAACAGTAGTTCCGGTGGAAGGATTGTAAGTATTTCGTCGGGCAAGTCCATACAAAGTGCTGTCGGAGTTATTGAACCGGAAATTATCAAAATAGCTGTCGCCAAGCGGGTTTGACAAAGGCACCTGATTGATGAGATTCCCTGTTGAGAGATCGAAGGTATTCATATCGTTTGCACCCATAAAAACGAAGGTATTCTCATAGGGATTGAGTGCTGAACCCGTGAGGTTTATCGCGTCATGATAGGTTGCAGTGCCTGTATTGTAGACATATCCGGTTGCAGGATTCATATATCCAAGCCGGATGGTGGAGGAATCCAGAAGCGGGCCGGTACTGTAATAATTTCTGCGTACGATACCATGCAGATTTCCTGTGGACTGCGCGACGGACTGGAGCGTCAGTATGAACAGAATAAAGAGGGTAAACAGAGGATATTTTGTTTTCATAGGATTACAAATTTAGAATAATAAACACTTCAATGATATAAACGTTTTGCCGGAGCAGGAGTTTTTAAGCTAAACCAGAAAATTTGGATGGGTTCCCGGGCCTCAGCAAAGCCATTTTTATTTTCGTCATGTCGGGCAAATACAAACATGGCGTCATTCATCGGGTCATACTGAGAACGAATTACAGAATAATCAGGCGGTATCAGCTGGATTTTCTGACTGCAATCCTCGGTAAAACAGTAAAATCTCCTCAAATCGGCTTTATTAAGCAGGGTATCTTTATTGGTATCTTCATCATAAACAGAGACCAGAAAATAATTTCTGTTAATGGGCTTTTTTTCAATGGAATCCTGCACAAATGCCGGATAATAAATAGTTTTTACAAGAACTGCGGTGTTGAACATGAGCTTTAGGTTCTCTTTACTCATATCATAGTGCGCAATATTTAAAAGATTAAATCCATAAAGAATATCGATACCCGGCATAAAGTGTTCAACAACTTCATTATCACCACCATAACTCCTGTAAGAATATTTATCAAGCAGGCGGTCCACAGTTTTTTCTTCCTCCGGAATTTTATAAACAGGAACAAGTCTGTAACCGGCAATTCCGGTAAGGATCACTGAACCTGGAAAATTCGGAATCTGACTTAGTGTAAGGTTTCCCTGTATTGAATTCAACAGAGAGTCCTGACTTTCTGCCGATCCGTTTTCCGTAACCCTGATCTGTTCATCCGATTTCTTATTATCATCTGATGAGCAAGATGTTAATCCCAAGACCAGAAGTACAGCAAAAAAGAGTTTATAATACCAGAAAGATACAGGTTGTTGAGCGTCGGAAATCATCGGATTTAAGTATTTTTATCAAAAATACAGAAAAATAATAACCTAAAAAACCGGTAACCTTAAATTTAACAATACAAATTTCAGGGGGTAGTTGTTGTCCCAGTTGAGGGAACAGTTTCTGATCGCGGAGCGAAAGCAAAATCAACACTCATAATATAATAGGTGATCGCCACCAAAGTCAGGGCAAAGAAAACCCAGAAAATCCAGGAATGATGTATCCGCCGCCATCCCCCTTTGTTGAGATGATGACC